>JBCCNY010000111.1:0-8860 GCA_039025595.1 Pseudomonadota bacterium
ACACCAATTTCATCAAGGCACTGCGTAATGATCGCCCTACTAGTCGACATGTCGTCCACAACCATTACCTTAAGTGAATTTCTAAGCGCCATATTTATCTACCATCTTCCTTGCAAGAACACTAGGCTCTCAGCAACGGCGATAAGCCGTTATACCGCAATTCTGAAGCTTTTCTTTTGCGCGACCGTGTATGCGCTCCGAGTGACCGATGTAGAGTTGACCGCCGACGCGCAACGCGTCAGCTAGATTGCCCCACAGACTCGATTGAGTTTCTTGATCAAAATAAATTGCAGCATTTCGACAAAAAATATAATCATAGAAGTCCGTCTTTTTTTGAAGTTGAATTAAATTTATAGTTTTGAATTCAACTTTCTCTACAAGCCGTTGATCGACCCTGAATGTATTTGCATCTACTCTCTGTGTATATCGACCAGACAAGTTAGATGGAATGCAATTGAGCTGCTCTGTGGGATATTTTGCCATTTTTGCCGATTCCACCATCAGAGGGTCTATGTCTGATGCTAGTACTTGAAATCTCACAAATTTGTGCTGCGAGCATACTTCTGCCAATGACATTGCAATTGAATACACTTCCTGACCGGATGAGCAAGCTGCTGACCAGATCCTAATGGGTGACTCCAAATGACCACTTTGATCAATACGTAGCCTTATGTCTTCCTTCATATAGTCAAAGTGATGGTTCTCTCGGAAGAAGCTTGTTACATTTGTTGTGAGAACAGAAAGAAGCTTGGTCTCTTCGTTTCGACTGATTCGACTTTCCAAGAGCTGCCTGTAGCAAGCGAAGTCTGAGATTTTTAACTCGCGCATGCGCTTTGAAATACGTGACTGAACCAGCGGCATTTTCGTTTCAGACAAGTTGAGTCCGAACTTTTTTTTGGCTAACTTGGAAACGAATTCAAAGTCCTTCGCTGAAAAAGAAATTGAGTTGGAAGTCGATGTGTTGATTTTGTTGATTTCGTTCATGCGACCTCCACGGAGTGATCGGCAATTATGAACTCAAGGTTGATGACTCTAGCCATTTTTTCTCCAATTGAGATTACGCCAAAAATACAGTCTTTTGTTGCCGCTGATTGCACGTCGGGAGTTGGTTGAATTGCATCACTTTCGATCGATATTATTTCACTCACTGCCTCAACGAGCAACCCGATCGATTTGCCACCTACGGCACATACAATAACGACATTCCGTTCGTTTGGCTGCGTTTTTCCTAGGCCGAATCTAGCGGCAAGATCATAGATTGGTATGACAGCTCCACGTAAATTCATTACGCCGAGAACCTCTGCAGGGGCGTGCGGAAGCGCAGTCACTGGTGACCAACGACGAATTTCAAGAATCTTGCGAATTTCCAAGCAATGTTTGAGGCCCGCTACACTGAAGGCAACAAACTCCATGTTTGTATCGTTTGTCATCACCTCATTCGCTTGCATATTCCAGTTCCTTTGCAGCTAATCGAATTTCATTGGACCTCGTCGCTTCGGCAATTTGAACGATGCTTTCGGGATCGAGGATCATTGCTATTTTCCCGTCTCCAAGAATCGTTGCCGCCGAGATTCCAGGAACGCGTCCGTAAGCCGCTTCGAGGCTTTTTACAACGACTTGTCTTTGATCATGAATCGCATCCACTGCAAGAGCGGTTTGTCCGAACGCGACAGTTTCAACGAGAAGATAAACCTGTTCACGTTCGGGGCAATCCACCGCGATATTCAAGCGTTTTGCAACATCTATTACTGGCACGAAGTTGCCGCGAATTGAGAGAAGACGCCCCTCTGCATCAAGGTTTTGAAGTTCGTTTGGTTTAGCTCGGATTGTTTCGACGATCGACGCTATAGGCACGACCATTGTCTGATCAGCGACCGTAATGACCATTCCGTCCATCACTGCCAGTGTTAGCGGAAGAACAATGCTGAAAGTGGTTCCGTGTCCTGTCTTGGAAGCGATTGAAGTACGTCCTCCTAGTGAGATTACCGCGTTTTTAACAACATCCATACCAACACCGCGACCGGATAGGTTTGACACCTCAGAAGCTGTTGAAAACCCAGGAAGGAAGAGAAGGTTGTCAATTTCGCTTTCTGTCAGTTCCGCCGTCGGCGATACCAACCCTTTTTTTGCCGCAATGTCGAAGATTTTAGAGCGGTTTAAGCCAGCTCCGTCGTCATTTATTTCGATATACACGCTTCCTGATCTGTGAGACGCTGAAATTTGTATGACACCGATTTCGTCTTTGCCCGCTGCTTTTCGTATCTCTGGTGTTTCCACGCCATGGTCAACAGCGTTTCTTATCATGTGCGTCAACGGGTCAACCAGTCCTTCGATGACAGTTTTGTCTACCTCTGTGTTTTCTCCGGACGTATCGAACCGAACAAGTTTTTCTGTTGCGTGCGCTGCTTCTCTGGCTATCCTCGCCATCCGGCGAAACAAGGGTTTAACAGGTTGAGCTCTGATAGCCATCACGCCCTCTTGGATATCTCGAGCGAGGAGCTTGTAATCCTCCAGATCGTTTTCAATATCTCGACGTTGTTCTTGGCCGAGTTGCGAAACCCTCTGCGCCATCATTGACTGGTTAATGATCAACTCACCTACCGTGTTGATAAGCCGGTCTACGCGATCTGGATCGACACGCAGGCTTGGCGCGGGAGGCTTGGTTTTTATGCCTGTGGCTTGCTCTGGTGTCGGATCGATACCACTTATATTCTCTTCTTTTTTTTGTGCTTGACTGTTAAGATCAGTATCCTGATCATTTGCTGCATTGCTTGTTTGAGACAGCTCTTCCGAAACAACGCTGGGTGTATTTTCTTGGAAAATCTGTTCTCCTGTGTCTTGCACTTGGTCTATAGTCAAGTCACATAGCCCTTCTACAAATTCAAAGACTTCACGCACTGCGCTTTCATCATTGGTTGTCTCAAGAGAAATTGACCATTTCAAATATGCATCGGTTGTATCAAGTTTATCGATTTCTGGAAGGTCGGCGTGATCAAGTCGTGTGTTAAGGTTTCCCAATTCTCCCAGTGCGCGGATCAGAAAAACCGGATCATGACCATTCTTGTAAAGCGCTTCGTGCGGAGCGAAGTTAATTGAGAAAACAGATGCAAGTGGCTCGATGACATCGATACTTGCGGAAAAATCGAGAGCCATTGGCTCGAATTCGACTTCTTCCTCTTCTCCAGTGTCTTCAAGATATTCGTTGAGGTCTTCCAAGATTGCATTATGAATACTCTCGTCGTATGACGTCTCCGCTCGAGCCGCCTCAACGAGTTGCACCAGATGGTCGGCTCCCCTGAATAAGGTTTTTATCAGCGGGGCTTCCAGAGCCAGTTTGTCAGACCTTATTTCGTCAAAAATCGTTTCGTATGTATGTGCAAACGCGACGAGTTCAGTCAGCCCGAACGCGCCAGCACCTCCTTTTATAGAGTGAACTGCGCGGAAGACTGCATTGACAACTTCTGAGTCACGTTCCCCTTCGTCGATCTGGTTGAGACCCTCATCCAGAGCCTCAAGAAGATCCTGGCATTCTTCAAAAAAGGTGTCCCGTATTGAATTGCTCTGTGACATGTCAGATGCCATGCCCGGTGACACGTCGCAAGACGCTTATAAGTGAAACGTCGTCGAACGGCTTAACAATCCAGCCGGTTGCGCCGCCATCGCGCGCACGCGCCTTTTGCTCGGCAGAGCTTTCGGTGGTCAGGACTAGTATTGGGACAGTCGAATTGACCTGCTCACCGCGGAGCGTTTCTATAACGCCGAACCCGTCAAGATTGGGCATATTGATGTCTGTTATGACAACATCAGGTCCGCATTCCGTGTATTTTTCTACACCCTGAAGACCGTCATCCGCTGTTACAACGTCAAAGCCTGCGTCCTGCAAGGTCGTTTGCAACAATACGCGGATCGTTTTTGAATCATCGATAGCCAGAACCTTGGTTTTCATAGAGCCTCTCAAAAACTTAGGAATTTGGCTGCCAGCCGAGAAGGGCGAGGCAGCTTTCAAATTGCTCATTGCGATTTGTTACACTTAACGAGTGAGCCGTTTCTCGAGTTCGACGTTCAGCGGCGATGAGCACCTGAAGATGACGCGAAGTTAGCAACGGTGTGTCAGCGGCGTCGATCGTCACGTCCGCTCCGTCAGCCCCCAGTAGCGCTTCTAGAAGTTCTGCTGGATCGACGAGTTTACCGTCTCGTTGAAGGGGTACCGTAACAGCCTGCTCTGACATACGTTGCGACCTTTGCGCCAGCTTTGGAGTGGGATCGCCATCTGGCACCCGGACAACGTTTGGATAGACGCAAAGCTTTTAACAAATGGTTGCCTGAGAATAAGTCGAGCCCCTTAAATTCGGGCCGTTTGAGCCAATGCAGACTACTAAGTATGGAAAATTTTAGGTCAGACGCCGATATGGCGCTCAACGATTTGGGCGTCCAAATTCGCCATATCGTCTGCCCAAACCGTTAGCCCACGCTCCAAAATGACTCCGCGATCGGAAATCGCGCGAAGCTCAGATACGGATTTATCGACAACAAGAAGAGACATCTCCGATGCGTGCTTTACCCGGGTCAAAGCAGCCCAGATTTCCTGACGGACAAGCGGTGCGAGCCCTTCCGTCGCCTCATCGAGAATGAGAAGCCTCGGATTTGTCATCAGTGCACGTCCGATGGCAAGCATCTGCTGTTCACCTCCTGACAGTGATGCTGCGGATTGACCTGCCCGTTCCTCAAGACGCGGGAAAAGGTCATTCACTGAATCAACCGTCCAGGGTCCCGGTTGCGACGTTGCAATGAGATTTTCTGCGACACTCAACGCACGAAAACAACGCCGACCTTCCGGGACCAGTCCGATGCCGAGCCTCGCGGCTCTGAAACTTGGCAGGCGCATTAAGTCGTGTCCGGAAAAGCGCACTATACCTTCCCCAGGAATCATTCGGCAGATCGCCTTTATTGTCGTTGTCTTGCCCATGCCGTTGCGCCCCATCAGCGCAACAGTCTCGCCGGGACTGATATCCAGATTTACCCCAAAGAGGGCCCGGCTCGCGCCGTAACCGGCGGAAAGTCCCTGGACAGACAGCAAACTCATTGTGTCTCACCAAGATAGGCAGACTGCACCTTTTGATCCGCGCGGATTTCATCAGGCGCCCCGCTGGCGATAATCCGACCAGATACCAGAACGCTAATGCGGTCCGCCAAGGCAAACACCGCGTCCATATCGTGTTCGACGAGAAGTATCGGTGCCTCAACGCGCAAGCCATCAAGAAATCGGGTCATCTGAGCCGACCCCTCGGACCCCAGACCAGCCATTGGTTCATCCATCAAAAAAGCCTTGGGTTTGCGGGTGAGGGCAACGGCCACTTCCAACTGACGCCGCTGGCCATGCGACAGGCTCGCGCAGGGTTGCGTTTGATGATCTAACAAACCGACACGGTCCAGCGCACTTTCTGCACATGACCTCAGTTCGATGTCCCGATAGATGTCCCGCCAAAGCGACCGCGGCTTGCCGCTTGCCACCAACGCACCAAGAAGCGTGTTCTGTAGTACCGTATCTTCCATTGCGAGTTGCGATATCTGAAAGGTACGTGCCAGTCCCAGCTTCGACCGCGCCGGTACGGAAAGGTCAGTTACGTTATCTCCCAGGAAATCGACTCGCCCGGCATCGGGGCGTAAAGCTCCGCTGACCTGTTGGATAAGTGTCGATTTTCCGGCACCGTTGGGTCCGATAATGGCGTGAATTTCTCCGGGACGCAGATCGAGGTTGACGTCATCGTTTGCGACAAGAGACCCAAATCGCTTGCACACGCCATGCAGCTCGAGAACGAGCGCCGCGCCGAGGCTAGTCATGCGGGATCGCCTTTCTGCCGACAAGGCCCATAAGGCCACCACGTGCGAACATCACGATCGCAAGCAGGATCGCACCCAACCAGATAAGCCAGTACTCCGTTACGCCACCCAGCCAGTGTTCCAGCGCGACAAAAACCGTTGCGCCCACCACCGGCCCCAAAAGTCGCCCGATACCACCGAGGATCACCAGAATGATGATCTCGCCCGACAATTGCCAGCTGAACATTGTAGGGCTCACAAACCTGTTGAGATCCGCAAAAAGTGCTCCGGCCAGTCCGGTGATTGCCCCCGATATCACAAAGGCCACCAGTTTGACCCGGAAGGGATCAAGACCCGTGGTCGCGACGCGCAGCGGCACCTGTCGAGCTGCATTCAGCGCGAGTCCGAAGGGCGATCGCATCAACCGCGCTTTGAAAATCAAGGTGAGGCAGAGAATTGCAAAGCACAAGCCAAAGAAGTGGATCGGCACCAGCGTATTGAGCCCGGGAAAGTCGTTCCTGACGAAGATCGACAAACCGTCTTCACCGCCGTAAGCGCTCCAGGAAATCGAGAAGTAATAGAACATCTGCCCGAAGGCGAGGGTGATCATGATGAAGTAGACACCGCTTGTACGCAGGCTGAGCAAACCAATGAGCAACGCCACGACAGCAGAAATTCCAATCGCCACCAGCCAGATAACTGGCATGAACTTGGTGCCAGCCAGTTCCCATGGTACAAATGTCATCGGTGTGAACGTCTGGGCGTGATAGGCAAGAATTCCCATCGCATAGCCCCCGAGGCCGAAGAAAACGGCGTGACCCAGACTCACCATGCCGCCCAACCCGAGGGCAATGTTGAGCCCGACCGCGGCAAGGGCAAGAATGGCCGCACGTGTGGCCAGGGTGATCGTGAACGGCTCGTCGATCAGATGCGCGATAACCGGCAGCAAAGCGAAGGCTGTCATGAACACAATGTTGAACAGAGTTTCCCGGCTCATGCGCGCGCGCCAAAGAGCCCGGTGGGTCGGAAAATCAGAACGGCGCTCATTAGAACATAGATCGCCATCGCAGAAAGTGAGGCGCCAACTTGCTGAGCGCTGGCCGGATCCATAAAGAGCGCGAAGAGCCCCGGCAGGAACACGCCACCCAATGTGTCGGTCAATCCCACCAGCAAAGCACCGATGAAAGCGCCCCTGATCGATCCGATCCCACCGATTACGATGACAACGAAGGCCAGGATCAGGACCGGTTCACCCATGCCCACCTGAACCGATTGAAGTGTGCCGACCAGGGCACCTGCCAGACCCGCCAGAGCCGCACCAAGCGCGAAGACAAGCGTGTAGAGCTTGGAAATATCGACGCCAAGGGCGGCGATCATCTCCCGATCATTTTCCCCTGCCCGGATCTGCATGCCAACGCGCGTGCGCTCGATGAAGGCCCACAATCCTAGTCCAACGGCAAATCCCACTCCAATGAGCACTAACCGGTAGAGCGGATACTCGATCCCACCCGGAAGAATGACCGGTCCGGCAAACATATCCGGCACGTCGAGATAAAGCGGGAAAGACCCAAAGACCCAGCGCGTGCCTTCAGAAAAGATCAGGATAAGCGCAAAGGTTGCCAGAACCTGATCGAGGTGATCCGCAGCGTACAACCTTCGGATAACAACGATCTCAACCAGCGCCCCGACCAAGGCCGCGGCCGCCAAAGCCGCCGCCAAACCCAGAACAAAAGAGCCGGTTGCCCCTGCGGTCCAGGCGGCCGCAAAGGCCCCGATCATGTAAAGCGAACCATGGGCGAGATTAATCAGTCCCATAACCCCAAAAATCAGCGTGAGCCCTGCCGCCATCAAAAACAGCATCACGCCGAACTGTAGACCGTTGAGCACCTGTTCCACGAATAAAAGTGTGGACATTCCTTGCGTTACCCCGTCTTCCCGGAACCGTTCCGGATCGCCCTGCCTTTAGCGCGAGACCGAGGGGAAAGACCAGAGGCGCATCACTCACGCATCAGTTTACAACGCGGTTGGCGAATTCAACGACTGAGTGGTAGGCACCAAGTGCCAAACACGATCATACATCGCGCGCACTCTTTCTTCTTGCCGAAAATATCCATTTGCAAGGCATGCCTCGCCGCCTTGATCTAATTGAGGAGCAATCAGGCCTTCAAGTGCTATAAAAGCAGCTCACGCGCATTTCGAATAGCCGCAGCTTGCGCAGGTCATGCACCCTTCAATTTTGCGCATGTCATAACTGCCGCAGGACGGGCAGGCCACGCCGCGCGGCGCCTCGAGGTTGACCACTTGCTTTTGCGGATCGTCCTTGAGCCCAAGTCCCTCGCCCGCCAGAAAATCGATCGCAATCATGTGGTTTTCTAGCACACCACCGATTGCCGCAAGGATCGACGGAATGTACTTGCCCCCCATCCAGGCCCCGCCGCGCGGGTCAAAGACCGCCTTGAGCTCCTCGACCACAAAACTCACATCGCCGCCGCGCCGGAACACGGCCGAGATCATCCGTGTCAGCGCCAGTGTCCAGGCATAATGCTCCATGTTCTTGGAGTTTATGAACACTTCGAAAGGTCGTCGTTGGCCGTTCAGAAAGATATCATTGACGGTGATGTAAATCGCGTGATTGCTGTCGGGCCATTTGAGCTTGTAAGTCGCGCCTTCCAGTTCTTCGGGCCGGTCCAGAGGCTCGGACATATAGACCACCTCTCCTCCTACAGCCGGGATTGGTCCCGCATCCGGCTTCGTTGTCTCCGCCGGAGAAGCTTCACTGGTTTCAGAGACACTCAAGACCGATCCGGTCACGTCATTCGGCCGATAGGTTGTGCACCCTTTGCAACCAGTATCCCATGCCTGCATGTAGACGTCCTTGAAGGCCTCGAAACTGATATCCGAGGGCACATTGATCGTCTTCGAAATAGAGCTGTCGACCCATTTCTGCGCCGCCGCCTGCATCTTGACGTGATCCTCGGGCGGCAGGGTCTGAGCGGAGACGAAATGGTTCGGCAAATCGCGGTCACCGAATTTCTGGCGC
>JBCCNY010000112.1:0-8780 GCA_039025595.1 Pseudomonadota bacterium
TTCTGTCAGATGTTGCAGAATTCGGGCATAGGTGACTTCGCCTTGCGCCCCGGTCACCAGATGCTGCTTGTCAAAGATCATCGCGGGCACCCCGGTGACACCGCGCGCGGTCCAGAACTTTTCTTTTTCGCGGACGATCTGCTCCAGATCCCCGCGCTCCAGCGCCTCACGCGCGAGGTCGGCGTCTAAACCGATTTGCGTCGCAACACTCGCTAACACATCAAGATCATTCAGGTTTTCCCGCCTGGTAAAGAACGCTTTGAATAGGACCATCTTTGCCGCATGGGCTTTACCTCGTTCTCCGGCCCAGTCGATCAACTGATGTGCGCGGAACGTATTTACCATGCGCATGTCATCGGTATAGTTGAACTCGAAGCCCAAAGCCGCGCCGAGGTCCGTCAAGCGGGCACGCGCCTTGATCGACCCTTCCCGCGTCGTGCCATACTTCGCTGCCAGATGCTCTCTCAGGTTTTCGCCTTCTGCTGCCATATCCGGGTTCAGCTCGAAGGGATGCCAGTAGACTTCAAGTTCCGCGCCTGTGTCTCGCGCGGCCTTTGCAAGCTGGTGATACCCGATCACGCACCACGGGCAAACAACGTCCGAGACGATGTCGACGCGCAGCATGATCTGGTCGATCATGACGCTCTCCCTCTTTCAGCCCTTTTTGACGTCACTGGCAAAACGCGCAGCGTTCTCTCTAGCGAAGGCACTGGCATCGGCATTTTCATCCCAAAACTGCGGATTGGCCTTTGGTATCGTCAATGCTTTTTGAACCGCTGGACGCGCATCGATGCGATCGAACCAAGCTTGAAGATTTGGCAACCCCTCAACGCTGGCCCGCGCCCAGACATAGGCTCGCGCCCATGGATAGGTCATCATATCTGCAATCGTGTATTCGCCCGCCGCGAGCCAGTCGCGCCCATCAAGATGAGCATCCATCACTTCCAGAAGTCGCCGCGATTCATCCACATAGCGCTTGATCGAGAACGGCTCTTCATGCCCATTCGGCGCGGCGATATGCTGAAAATACATGGCCTGTCCCATCATCGGTCCGACATGCCCAACCTGAAAAAACATCCACTGCATCACTTCAGAGCGTTTCATTGGGTCCGCTGGCAGAAATTTCCCATACTTCTCCGCCAAATGCCAAAGGATCGCACCACTTTCGAAAATCGCCCTACCCTCAGCGCGATCTTCGATCGTTGGGATTTTTCCATTTGGATTGAGCTTCAGATACTCGGCGGTTTTCTGTTCCTGCTTGGAGAAGTTGATAGGCGTCAGATCGTAAGGAATGCCGGCCTCCTCTAGAAAGATAACCGGTTTGTATCCATTCATGGTGGCGGCGGTGTAAAGATGAATATCTGGTTGGGACATTTTGAACCTCGGGGCAGCGACAGCGTGTCTCGTCGACAGAAATTGCGATTGCAGGGAAATAAAATCAACCAGTATACTTTTGGTAACCTTCAATCTTCGAAAGACATCCAAATGCGCGCGAGAGTTGAAGACGATGAAAAAGGACGCCGATTGGTGCACGAGGCCTGTTTGGAACCCTGTGCCATTGAGCGAGGGATGCGCATCATCGGGGGCAAATGGACGGGATCGATCCTCTGGCACCTGAAAGACGGACCCGTGCGGTTCAACGACCTGTCGCGCATGATAGGCGGCGCCTCAAAGAAGATGATCACGGAACGCCTGCGCCAACTTGAAGCGCAGGGCCTTGTGCGGCGCCAAGTTATGTCGACCGCGCCAATCTCCGTTCACTACGACATCACCGATCTTGGCCGAACAGCTTTGTGTTTCCTCGACGAACTCAGAAAATGGAGCGAAGGCTTGCCGAAAGGCATAAACGATGCCTGAATTGCGCAAGATTGAACTCAAGATGTTCCCAGGGCTTAAACACATCCGGCGATCGAAAGATCAGCAGAAGGACAAATTCTGCGATCACATGCTGGCGTCTTTGGTTTGAATGGGACGAAAGTTCTGTGCCGCAGCCAAGCGAAGGCTCTGGTTAGCGCTGCGTCGCCCAACGTCGAATGAGGGCGCAAAATCCGGGACTCTCCGAACACGCGACCGGACGGGCATGAGGATTCACGACATCTGACTTGTCGCCGAGCGACGTATCCATCGCCACGCGCCACAACAGGCGGCAGCTAGGGTTCCAGCTCAGCGTCCCAATAGAGAAAATCGACCCAGCTTTCATGCAGGTGGTTTGGCGGGAATTTGCGACCTAGATTACGCAATTCCTCTGCGCCCGGCGCTCGAGGCGGTCGACGCAGGCTCAACCCCGATTGTCGAAGGCTCCTTGCCCCTTTCTTGAGGTTGCATCGTCCGCACGCGGCGACCACATTCTCCCAGGTCGTCGTGCCCCCGCGCGAGCGCGGCACAACGTGATCAAAAGTCAGATCGCCCGTTGCGCCACAATACTGACAGCTGAAGCCGTCGCGCAAAAACAGGTTGAAACGCGTGAACGCCACCCGCTTTTGCGGCTTCACATATTCCTTTAGCACGATGACGGACGGGATCTTGATTGACACCGAGGGACTGTGCACACAATCATCATATTCCGCGACGATCTGAACCCGGTCGAGATAAACCGCCTTTATCGCATCCTGCCAAGTCCAGAGCGAAAGCGGGTAATACGAGAGCGGGCGATAATCCGCGTTCAGGACAAGCGCGGGATGATGCTTCAGCGAGGCGGGTTCTCTGACGAATTCCGCCCTGAAATCACCGTCTAAGCTCATGCCACCTCCTGCGTGTGCGCCCTGCCCCGTTTGCCAGTTGCCATCCTAGCTATGTCCGAACTGCTGACACTATATCTCGTGTTTTTCGCCTGACAAGACCTGTATCTAGAGGCAATTGCGCCTCTCCTAAACCAGGTACATGACCCTTATGTGACGATCACCAAGCCCAGCCGATTGACACACGTCAAGCGCCAAAACAGCTTGGCCGGAGCCCGAACCGCGGCTAGTCTGCGCCGATCCGACAAAAACCCGATGCCGATACAAACGGGAGCGATTATGAATGACGGTTCCCCCGCTTGATGGCGTGCTTGAAGCCGCCCTTTACACCGATGACCTCAACGCTGCCCGCGTCTTCTATCGCGACATCATGGGGCTCACGGAACTCGTCGCGGTGCCAGAACGGCACGTCTTTTTCCGCGCAGGCAGCACCATATTGCTGGTTTTCAATCCCGATGCCACGAAAGTCCTATCAGGCAACCCTGCCCTGCCCGTCCCCCCTCACGGCGCGCATGGTCCCGGACATCTTTGCTTTGCCGCCTCCGGACCTGCCATTCAGAGCTGGCACGACCGTCTCAGCGTCGCCGGTTACCCCATAGAGGCCGATTTCAGGTGGCCAGGCGGCGCGAGGTCAATTTACTTCCGTGACCCCGCTGGAAACTCGCTCGAAATAGCCGAGCCTGATCTCTGGGCCGAGTGAAGATTAACCAATCGGGCGCAAAGTGGCCTTTTGGCACGCCAAAACCCCTTTCATTTTCCTAAATTTCGCCGCTTTTGCGAGGGATCGTAGCAGGGGAGAAACCGTGCTAAACCGGTCCTGTGCAAGTTGAGGAAAGAGTGATGTCGCCCGCCTACCCTGAAACGCTGGATACGTCTCTGGCTGGTCTCGACTGGTTGGCTTGGCTAGATCGGTTACGCGACCTGACGGACGAAGACGGCTATACCGAGGAACTGGGTGAAGACCACGCCGCCATCTTTGTAGAAACGAGCCCGGTCCTGTTGGTCTGTTTTGAGAATTTTGACATCATCGATGCGGCCTCGCCAGAAAGCCAGCCTGCGGGCTGGGATGTCGCCCGGCAAATGGGGTGGTCCAGCTTGACACTTGCGAGCAAGGGCCAAAGCTGGTTTCGCCAAGCGCCCGTTTACGGCTATTTTGACCGGCTGGTGGATGACGGCTTCTTCGAGGAATTCGATCAAGTCCTGTTTTACGGCGCTGGTCCCTGCGGCTATGCCGCCGCCGCCTTTTCAGTGGCCGCGCCGGGCGCGCGCGTTTTGCTTGTCCAACCACAGGCAACGCTCGATCCCGCGCGCGCGGGCTGGGACACGCGCTTTATCAAAGAGCGTCGGCGCGACTTTGCCACCAGGTACGGCTATGCGCCGGATATGCTCGACGCCTGCGATCAGGCCGTGTTGCTCTTCGATCCGGAGGTCAAGGAGGATGCAATGCATGCCGCGCTCTTCGCGCGCGCCGGGGTTCAAACGCGGGCCATGCGTTTCATGGGTCCGAAAATCGGCAGCGCGCTTGCGCGTATGAATCTGCTGATGCCCCTTCTGAATGCCCTCGAACAGGGCCCGCCAACGGATCTGATCCTCGCCCGGCTTCTGCGCGCCCGTCGCGAGGATGCGCCTTATCTCAAAGCGGTGCTGGCGCAATTAGAGAAAAAAGAGCGCTTGAAGCTTGTTGTGCTATTGGCGCGACACGCTCTGCGACACACCCCCGGCCCCCGGTTCCGCCGCTCGCTGCGCGCGGCATACGATCGCGCTGAGAGCCTCGGTCTTGAAATGCCCCCGCTCGACCAGACAGGGTAGAATAGCTGGTCTTGTCTTGCCCAAATTACTCAGCCTCGGCAGTCAGTCTAGACCCCGATGATCACGGTCTGGTGCCTGCCGTTTCATTGCTGTAGGGCTGGAGGAATGTCGACCACGCTCACGCTAACACGCCCGGACGACTGGCATTTGCATCTGCGCGATGGGGCGATGCTTCGCGGGGTGCTCCCCGAAAGCGCGCGCCACTTCGCCCGGGCGATCATTATGCCAAATCTCGTGCCGCCAGTGGTAACGGGCGATCAGGCAAAAGACTACCGGGGACGGATTCTCGCAGCCTTGCCGGCTGAATACAATTTCACGCCGTTGATGACGCTTTATCTTACGGAGACCACCGATCCGACCGATGTGGTCGCAGCCCATGCGAGCGGAGTGATCACAGCGGTGAAGCTCTATCCCGCGGGCGCGACGACAAACTCGGCCTCGGGCGTGCGAGAGATCGAGCGTGTGATCCCGGTGCTCGAGGCGATGGCAGAGGCTGGCGTCCCGCTTTGCGTGCATGGCGAGGTCACCGATGCCGAGATCGATATTTTTGATCGCGAAGCCGTCTTTATCGACCGCGTCCTTGACCCTTTGCGTCAGCGGATCCCCGCCCTGCGCGTGATCATGGAACATATCACGACAAGCGACGGGATCACCTATGTACAAAGCGCCGGGAGTGGGCTGGCTGGCACACTCACTGTCCATCACCTGGTGATCAATCGAAATGCGCTTCTCGCGGGGGGTATTCGCCCGCATTATTACTGCTTGCCGGTGGCCAAGCGCGAGACCCACCGCCTCGCCCTTCGCGCGGCAGCAACATCGGGCGATGCACGCTTTTTTCTCGGCACGGACAGCGCCCCGCATGTCGATGCGGCCAAGGAAACCGGCTGCGGCTGCGCCGGCTGCTTCACCGCGTCCAACGCCATGTCAATCCTCGCCGAAGTCTTCGAGCAAGAAGGCGCGCTGGACAAGCTGGAGGGATTTGTGAGCCGTCACGGCCCGGCCTTTTACGGTCTGCCTGAAAACACCGAAACCATCACCCTGACCAAGGGCGACACCGTGACCTATCCGGACAAGATCGATACCGGCGATGGTCCCGTCACCCTGTTCGATCCAATGATGCCGCTGCATTGGCGCGTGACATGACCAGAGCTGACCCGACACTCGGCGGGCGTCTGCACGATCTTGCCCTGGCTCTTCTCAACGCCACGCTGATGCTGGCTGTGCTGCTGGTCTTTGGCGTCTGGCTGCTCTTGGGCCGCATGCAGGATTTCACCGCTGAAACTGTCGGCGCGGTAGCCGAGAATGTGAGCGGTGACCTGCGCACCCGTCTCGATACGCAGACCAACCTGGTCGCCGGGACGCTGGAACGTTTTAACGCGCTTGAGGATCGCCTCACAGATACCGCGGAACGCTTAACGTCAACATCCGCTGACGCCGATCAGGCCGCCGCCGCCGAGCTGGCAGGATTACGCGCTGAACTGCAAAGCCTGAATGAGAGCCTCAACGCCGAGGAGACCGGATCAACTGGTGTTGCGGCCGCCAGCACCGCCAACCCGGATGTAATCCAAACCCAGGCGCGTTTATCTGCCTTGGAAACGCAGATCAAAAACGCGTTAGACGAAAGCAAAACAAAAGCAAACACCATCGACAGCAAAGCCGCCTCCGAGGTGAACGCGCTGCGCGAAGACGTCCAGAGGCTCACTGCGACCCTGCAGGACACGCAATCGGGACTGGCGGCTCTGCGACAGGAGACCTCCGGCTCCCTGCGCGGCGCGTTGCATCAGCTTTTGCTTGATCTCGCAGGCCGCATGGCGCCATCGCCTCCCTCCTCGCCCCCCTCCTTGACCACAACCGAAGGTTGACATGATCCCGACAAGCTATCCCCCACAGGACGAAATTGCCCGGCTGAGCGCGCGCATGCTACTCGAGGTCGAAGCGGTCCATTTCAATGCCCAAGACCCTTTCACGCTCGCCTCCGGGCTGCCTAGCCCCACCTACATCGATTGCCGCAAGCTGATCTCGTTCCCGCGCATTCGCGCCGCGCTGATGGACTTTATGACCGTGACCGTGATGCGCAATGCCGGGTTGGAGGCGTTCGACAATATTGCGGGCGGAGAAACCGCCGGCATCCCCTTCGCCGCGCTGGTCGCCGAACGCATGGCTCTGCCGATGAGCTATGTGCGCAAAAAACCAAAGGGTTATGGCCGCAACGCCCGGATCGAGGGCGCGATGAGCGAGGGGCAACGCGTCCTGCTGGTCGAGGATCTGACCACCGATGGCGGCTCAAAGCTAAGCTTTGTGGACGCCATTCGCGAAACCGGCGCGCATTGCGCGGACACTGCCGTTATCTTCTATTACGGGATCTTCGAGGGCACTGAGGAAAAACTGGCCGAACATGGCGTCACGCTGCATCATCTGTGCACCTGGTGGGATGTGCTGACCGAGGCTCGCGCACAGGAGGCTTTAGATACCAGCACGCTCGACGCGGTCGAGGATTTCCTGCGCGACCCCCGCGGCTGGCAGGCGGCGCACGGAACATAACCTCCGGGCGACATGCGACAGCCAGATACATACATCATTTGCACATCGCCACGAAGCGGCAGCACGCTTTTATGCTCAATACTACGTGCGACCGGACGGGCAGGCTATCCCGCCTCCTGGTTTCACGAGCCGTCCCTAGAGCACTGGGCCGCAGAACTCGACGTTCCGCCGGTCGAGGGCAGGTGCACAGACCAGATTGCCACACTCATCGAGGCTGCCCGACATAAAGGGCGCGCTGGTGGCGCGCTCTTTGCCCTGCGTCTGCAAAGACAGAGTGCGGGGTTCTTTCTCAACACATTGGCCCATCTTCACCCCGACACTCGCAACGATCTGTCGCGTATAAAAGCAAGCTTCGGCGAGACGTGTTTTCTCTTCCTCAGACGGCGCAACAAGGTAGCTCAGGCGATATCTTACATGCGCGCCCAGCAATCAGGGCTGTGGCACCGGGCTGCGGATGGATCAGAACTGGAGCGGCTCGCCCGCCATTGCGAGCCGACCTACGACGCCGCATTCATCTCGCAATGGGTGGAAATTTTTAGCCGATACGATACCGAGTGGCAGACATGGTTTGATCACGAAAAGATCGATGCGCGCGAGGTGATCTATGAAGACCTGGCAAGCGAACCGGTAAGGATCTTGCGCACGGTTTTGGCTGCGCTGTCGATCGACCCGCAGCTGGCCGACGGGATTGAGCCGGGCGTGCAGCGTTTATCCGACGCAACCAGCGCCGAATTGATCGCCCGTTTCGAGCGCGACACGCTAAAGCAGAAGCGCGATAAGAGACCACATTATTCTGGGGCGATCTCAGGGCCAAACCAGGCCACCAAAACTAATCTTTGATTCTCATGCGAGCTTCGGCTGAGAAAGGTTGATCGCCCTCTTTCGCGCTCAAAGGCTTTTTCACTGCCGACCAGAGCGACGTTTAACTATTTTTTAATCAATCGAAACCGTGGCTTCTTTGTCATTGCTTGTCCGGATAGCCACAAAATGTTGACGGCTAGCGACTTTGTGACGCATGATATTGTATTATGGTGATATCCACACCCTATCCACACCAAAATACAAGTTGCATTGCTAAGGCGGGCAGCACTAGTTCGTTTGTCCATTGGATGGGGAGCGGTCGATGAACGAAGTCGCCAAGATAGGCACACCAAACCTTGCAGGCGCAAACACGGATGGCAATGGGGCTGCAGATGCCATGCCCAATTCCGTTGAGGCAGAACAACAGTTGCTGGGCGCGCTGCTGACCAACAACGATCTCTATGACAAAGTCGCCGATCTGATCGGACCAGAACATTTCTTTGATCCCGTACACGCTCGGATTTTCGAGTTGGCCTCAGCCCGTATCAGCAAGGGCAATCTGGCTTCCCCTGTCACATTGAAGGCTTTCTTGGAAAACGACGACGGATTGAAGGCTTTGGGTGGGCCGGGCTATCTGGCGCGGCTTGCAGGCGCAGCGATTAGCGCCTTTGCAGCACGCGACTATGCCCAGATGATCTATGACATGGCGATCCGGCGCGAACTGATCGGCTTAGGCCAAGATATTGCCGCTCGCGCCACCCGCGCCGAACTGGATGTCGAACCGCGCGATCAGATCGTCGATGCAGAGCAAAAGCTGTACAAACTGAGCGAACAGGGAAAGTCTGAGACTGGATTTCAGAGCTTCCTGCGCGCCGTCACCGATGCGGTCAA
>JBCCNY010000113.1:0-8730 GCA_039025595.1 Pseudomonadota bacterium
AGTGCTGGACCCCAAGACACTGGCCATCCCCGACCGCCCCGGCAATCACCGCTATGACGCGTTTCACAACATCCTAGAGACGGGCCGTATCGGTCTGGTGTTTCTGGTGCCGAACAGAAACGAGGTGGTGCGCGTGAATGGTAGTGCGCAGGTGGTCAGAGACCTCGATCTGCGCGAACAGATGGCCATCAATGACCGGGTTCCGGATTTCGCGGTGATCGTGCATGTAGAAGAGGCGTTTTATCATTGTGGCAAGGCGGTCATCCGCTCGAAGCTCTGGCAACCCGAAGATCAGTTATCCGTTGAAGCCTTACCAACCTACGCCCAAGCTCTGAAGTCACATGGTCAACTGGCAAACGAGATCGCAGAGCTAGAGGCCATGATGAAATACAACGATGAAAAACGTCTCTACAACGAGTAATCCAGATCTGCTATCAACACCGAGCGCTTGGAGGTTGGCGCGACCAGACCTGCGCTTCTCTACAAGGCGCTTGTCGAACGATCTCTGAAACTGACACAGCCATTCTAAGATCAACCAGTCGATCTAACGCGCCGCGATTACAAGACGCCTGACAGAATTTCACTCGAACTGACCAAGCCGATCCCGTGACCTGTCGGACGCGGAAGACAGATTTCAGTACATATAGAGTCACCGATGACCCGGTGCTGTTATGTCACAAAACGCCTTGCATTAGCCTTTACTGCACCCGACATAGGTCTCGCGGTTGACAAGCCTTACGCTTTAGTCTGGATTGCGCGCATTAATTAGCGATCCAGACAGGGTCGACCGTCGCATTTGGCTTACCCAGGCACGCAGCGATTTCGCTCCCGGTAAAGCCCCAACACCGAGAGCTGGTATGAAACATCCATTCTACACCGCGGGAGCGGTTTTTTTCGCGTCTACTTTCGCAGCCATCGCGCAGGATGCAGAGGGACCATTCACCTACGAATTCAGCATCGAGGTACAAAGTGACTTCAACTTTGACTCCGATGATCCTGACGCTGAGATAAACGATACGTTTCTGACAATTGAGGGAGCGCTCGGCTACGCGTTCAACAATGGCGGATCTGTCAATACGTCATTGGTTTTTGAACCTTTGGCTGACCCGACCGGAGATCGCTTCCTCGATCTCGGCGATCATGGGCTCTATGTCGAAGAGTTATTCTATGCGCAGGATATAGGCTTAGGCGGTGTCGAACTCGTACTCGGCAAGTTCAATCCAGTCTTTGGCATCGCGTGGGATGCAGCACCGGGTATCTATGGCGTCGATTTCGCCGAGGATTACGAAATCACTGAGAAACTTGGCGCAGGAGTGAACTTCCCTGTTGGCGAAAGTATCAGTGTGCAGCTTGCCGCCTTTACGGCTGACAGAACCATTTTGAGTGACTCGTTGGGGGAAAGCAGGGGGCAACTGAGTCTGGGCGATGGGGGTGTATCGAATACATCCGGTCCTGAATCCTTCACCGCGTCCTTGACGGGTGAAGCAGGCGATCTTTCGGTTACGACGAGCTTTCAGTACCAAGCGAAGGGCTCTACTGACACACATGATCAGATCGGTGTCGCTCTGGGTGCGACACAAGCCATCAATGACATCGAGTTACTCGGAGAGCTCGTATATTTCAGCGACTTCGATGGAACCGCCAATGAAGCATACTATTTAACGGTCGGTGCGTCGGTTCCCATCGGACCCGTTTCGGTTTCTGCGGTCTATTCGATGCGTGATGTAGAAACGATGCCCACAGACAATCTATTCACTGTTTCTGGCGAGATCGAGTTGATCGATGGCTTTACCGCAAGTCTGGGCTACCGGTTTGGCGATGAGGGCGGCGTGGACACGCAAACGGTGGGCCTGCTTCTGGCCTACGGGTTTTGAAAAACGAAACCTTTGGGGTTCATATCTGACAAGATACGATCACCGTAAGCAACGATGCCTATCAGACCCGTTTTGCACAGGGTCTGGTAGTCACAAACAAAAATCACCGGATACTCTTCAAGGACTGTCGCAAGGTTCTCAGAAGCTTCAGCGTACCAAATTTGTGAAACGGCAAGCGTTTCTTAGTTGCGCACTCTGAGCGAAGATGCACTGCGCCAGCGCTCTAATGCCACCCTGCTTCAGGTCCCATTCACATGCTCCCACACTTTTGAGATCACGACTGAGCCTTCGCCCACGGCGGAGGCCACCCTTTTTACTGAACCGGCACGCACATCTCCTACGGCGAAGATCCCTTTGCATGAGGTCTCATAGGGCGTATCGGCCCCAACGGCCTTACCGGTTTTCACAAACTCCTTGTCGTCAAGCTCACAATGCCCTGACAACCACGCCGTGTTGGGTGCGGCTCCCACCATAATAAATAGCGCGCGCGTTGCGACATCTCGCTCGCCATCTGGTCCCTTGAGCGTTAGGCCGCTCAGATGCGCCTCCCCGTGAAGCGCTGTGACCTGGGTCTGATAATGCACGGTGATACGCGGATCTGCATCCAGTCGGCTCGACAGATAATCCGACATGGATGCGGCAAGTGACGTCCCCCGAACCAGAACATGCACATGTTTGGAACTCCGCGAGAGATACATCGCGGCCTGGCCAGCGGAATTGCCGCCGCCGATCACATAGACCTCTGTCTGTTTGCAATACCGGGCCTCAGTCTCAGTCGCCGCGTAATAGACGCCCGCGCCCTCGAGGTTTTCGAGATTGTCCCATGGCAAGCGGCGGTACTGCACACCCGTTGCCACGACAACCGCGCGCGCTTTTATCGTAACGCCCCGTTCCAGCGTGATCGCGAAACCACCATCCGCGCGTGTTTCCAAATCCGCCGCGCGGGCTGGCATAGCAAAACGAGTGCCAAATTTCATCGCCTGCACCTCGCCCCGCCAGACCAGATCACCGCCGGAGATACCGGTTGGAAAACCCATGTAGTTTTCGACCCGGCTCGAGGTCCCCGCCTGACCGCCGATGGCCGTGTCCTCTAACACCAACGCACTGAGCCCCTCCGCACCGGCATAGACGGCTGCCGCGACCCCCGCCGGTCCTCCACCCACAATGATCACGTCAACCGTGTCTGTATGCTCCAAGTCATGGCTGAGCCCCATCGCCTCCGCCACTTTGAGAGGCGTCGGATCCTCGATAACCCGATCCTTTCCGATGATCACCGCCGGTCGGTCGAGAACCACGCCGCATTTCGCCGCCTCTTCGCGCGCCTCGTCGCTATCGAGGTCGACGATTTTGCTGGGTATCCTGTTGCGCGATGCAAATCCGGCAAGTCGGCGGATTGTTCGATCCTGATCCGCCCCGATCAGAAGCAAGGCGCTGTTTTGGCCCTCGATCATGCGTCGGCGTCGCGCGGCGAAGACCGTAATCACGATATCCGACATTTCCGGGATTTCTGACATCAACCGCAGCATTTTTTTCCGCGGCACAACGATAGCTCGAACGTCTTCGGTCGCGCACATCGGCATGTAGCTGCCGCTGGCGCGCAGGAACCCGATATCACCCAGAAACTGCGTTGGGCCGATGCTGTGGGGCAGGAACGGCTGCATCGTCCTCGGATCCAGCACATCCACAAGACCCTCAAGGATGTACACAAAACGGTCCATCGGATCGCCCAGAGCATAGATCAGCGAGCCGGCAGGATATTCGACAATATCACCTTCGGCCTGCAGCGCCTCGACATGTTCGTCAAAGAGCGGCGTACGCTGCATCTGGTTGAGGTCGGGGGCAAGACGTTCCATCGGCGGCTCCACGCAAACACTTCCAACCAGTGATAAGCCGGTGTGCGACAAAGACAACAGCCGCGCCGCCGTCATTGCATTTTGCACCCATGGCGCGCAGGTATAGCGCATGGCAAAGGCGCAACCACCCCGCTTCGATGTCTCGCGCGACGATATTGCCCGCGTGGTCACGCGATTTTATGCGAGGGTCCGAGAGCATTCGATGATGGGGCCTATCTTTGCCGTTCATGTAAAAGACTGGCCCGCCCATGAGCGACAGGAAGTGGACTTTTGGGCCGCAACAATTCTACGGGAACCAGGGCCCAGTCTGAACCTCGCTGCAACGCATATTGCAGCGGGAAATGTTCGTCCGGGTATGTTTGCGGCATGGCTCACCGTGTTTGATGATGTGCTGGCGGAAGAGCTGACATCGCATCAGGCCGCGGCCTGGTCCGCGTTGGCGCATCGGATCGGCCGCACCTTGCGGGCCTCAGTCGTGGAACGCGACACTCTTCCCGGCGGTATACCCAAACTCAACTGAGAAAGGGAAACCGATATCGCCACATCCCAGGCTTATCCCGGTTCACCCGCTCGAAATTGGCAGCAGACAGTGTTGAAATGAGCTGTGCGTAACATAAAGCTGTGATCTGGCTGGACACCGAGCTCCGCGCGACTTGACCGTCGCCAAACGACCGGGTCGCGGAATTCAGAGGCAAAGACAAGGTCATTGGCGCATTGAAACGCAAGCCCGTCTCACTGCGATATTCCGCGCCTGCTACCGAGAGGTTCTGTGGCTGACCTCTCAGGCCACCCGGCACGTTGTCCAGTTGCACCGGCGACGAAACCCTGTATGTAACGCGTTCACCCACCCGCCCCATCATCTTCAAACCGGGCCTTTTGCAAGCTCTCCTCACGGCTTTCGTTGAGAACGTGCGAAACACTCGATCTTTACGTGCCAAGTCGTAATAGGAAAACATGAACGCGCTCTACGCTTACCGTGACCAGTGGACAGGCAATGTCCGAGGCGACATTCTCGCCGGTCTCGTTGTGGCTCTCGCTCTGATACCTGAGGCCATCGCCTTCTCAATCATTGCAGGTGTCGACCCCAAGGTCGGCCTCTATGCGTCATTTTCCATTGCGGTGATTGCGGCCATCACAGGCGGACGACCCGGCATGATTTCGGCCGCCACCGCCGCAACCGCCGTGGTCATGGTCACCCTTGTGAAAGACCATGGGCTTGAATATCTGCTGGCGGCCACGGTCCTGGCGGGTCTGATCCAGATCGTGGCGGGCGTGGCAAAGCTCGGGCGGGTCATGCGCTTTGTCTCTCGTTCAGTGATAACGGGGTTCGTCAACGCTTTGGCGATCCTGATCTTTCTGGCTCAGCTTCCCGAACTGATCGGTGTGACCTGGATCACCTACGCCATGGTCTTGGCTGGGCTCGGCATCATCTATTTGTTTCCGCTTCTCACAACATCGGTGCCCTCTCCGCTTGTCACCATCGTCGTTCTGAGTGCGGTCACAATGGCGTTCGGATTGGATGTGCGCACCGTCTCGGATATGGGCGCGCTGCCCCATACTTTGCCGATTTTTCTGATCCCCGACATTCCGCTAACGTTCGAGACGCTGCAAATCATCCTGCCCTACTCGCTGGCGGTTGCAGCGGTGGGGCTGCTAGAAAGCCTGATGACGCAGACGATCGTGGACGATCTGACCGATACAACGAGCGACCGCAACCAAGAGTGCATCGGACAGGGGATCGCCAATACATGCACAGGTTTCATCGGTGGCATGGCAGGTTGCGCGATGATCGGCCAATCCATCATCAACGTGAAATCTGGCGGGCGCGGACGGTTATCAACCTTCACGGCCGGCACAATGCTATTGTTTTTGATTGTTGTGCTGGGCGATCTGGTCGGCCAGATCCCGATGCCCGCGCTGGTCGCAATCATGATCATGGTCTCGATCGGCACGTTTTCCTGGACGTCGATTAGTAACCTACGTGAACACCCTCGCTCGTCGTCCATCGTGATGCTCGCAACCGTCATCGTGACCGTCTACACCCATAACCTCGCGCTCGGCGTTCTCACCGGCGTGCTTTTATCCGGGATTTTCTTCGCCGGGAAAATCGCACAACTTTTCCGTGTCACCTCAGAAATTTCAGCAGACGGGCGTGAGCGAACCTATCGCGTGGAAGGCCAGCTTTTCTTTGCCTCGTCTGAGGATTTCATGTCGGCCTTCGATTTCAGGGAGGCGCTAGAGCGCGTCAAAATCGACGTCAGCCGCGCCCATATCTGGGATGTCTCTTCCGTCGCGGCGCTGGACATGGCCGTACTAAAATTCCGCCGTGAGGGCGCGGATGTCCAGATCATCGGCATGAACAAAGCATCCGAGACCATCGTTGATCAGCTCGCTGTGCATGACAAACCGGGCGCGATGGATAAACTGATGGAGCATTAGGGGGAGCGATGTCCGCAGTTTTGATGGCACTGGTCGACGGATCAGCCTATTCCGAGAGCGTTTGCCAACATGCCGGCTGGATCGCCCAGCGAACCGGCGCGCAGGTGAAGCTCTATCACGTACTCGATCCGCGCCGCGCACGCGCTCAAAGAGATCTGTCGGGATCTATCAAGCTCGGCGCAAGGTCCGATCTGTTGGAAAAGCTAAGCGCGTTAGACGAACAGCACGCCAAGCTCGCGCAAGCCCATGGCCGCGCCATTCTCGAAGATGCCAAGACCCTGGTTGAGGGCTGCGGCGTTGAAGATGTTGTGGCACGTCTTCGCAATGGCGACATCGTTGAGACCGTTGCAGCCAAGGAAAAGGCCGCCGACATGATCCTGATCGGTAAGCGTGGTGAGGCGGCAGGGCTAGACGCACCCCATCTGGGCTCAAATTTCGAAAGGATCGTGCGCACCAGTAGAAAACCCGTTTTCGTCGCAAATCGTGTGTTTCGGCCAATCGGCCGTGTCCTGATCGCCTATGATGGGGGCGTCTCATCCATGAAGGCCGTGGATTACGTGGCGCGTGATCCGCTTTTTGCCGATCTAGATGTCGTTGTGGCGACGGTCGGCAACAAGACGGACGAGACGCGACGCGCATTGGACGATGCACGCGCAACGCTGACCGCTGGCGGGCATAGTGCGGAAACGCGCGTCTTGGAGGGACATCCGAGCAAAGCGCTCGGCGAGTTCGTGGAGCAAAACGACATCAATATGC
This sequence comes from Pseudomonadota bacterium, assembly GCA_039025595.1. Taxonomy (GTDB): domain Bacteria; phylum Pseudomonadota; class Alphaproteobacteria; order Rhodobacterales; family Rhodobacteraceae; genus Roseovarius. The sequence goes on from JBCCNY010000113.1 coordinate 6,923, forward strand.
TGGTTATGGGTGCCTACGGGCATTCGCGCATCAGAACGCTCGTCGTCGGGTCCACCACGACAGAGATGATCCGTTCCTGTCTGATCCCCGTGGTGCTTATGCGCTAGGGAAAAGCAAGAGAAGTGCTCTGTTCACCCGCATTAATCGCGCCAAGTTAAGCCGCCCTTTGACACGCTCCTGGTCCCGGGCCCATCAACACACGGTGCGGAACCAAGTAATCCATACCGAAGCACCTTGGGTTTCTTTTACCTATAGGGACGCCGGAGGCAGGTGGCACATAGAAGAGCCAACAACATACTTTCGACACGAATTTCTGTTTGATCGGTCTCAACTTCGGTAAGATGTGAGATCGTCATGCGACCTGCGGCACTTGCTTTGATGTTGTCTTTCCTGCCAATTGGTGGGTTTTCAGCAGAAATTGAGATCAAAACCTATAAATCCGCCCCGCTTGAGGCGAACATGAAAGACCGCGAGCGCGAGCGGATTTACCGCCAGTTCGCCGAGCTTCCGGGGACGATTATACATGGCCCAAGGAAGCCTTTCACTGTCAGGCGGATATTGTTTGACAGCGGATGGAGTTTGATGGTGGCGACTGATCTCAGCGGCCAAAGCCCAAACGGGCTGGGTCGGGCGATCGTTGAGCAAACGAGTTGTGAAATTCCCAACAACTCTCGAATTATCCAATTCAACGTAACTCTGGTAAAGTACGGCGCTAGCTTCTCTTGCAGTCCCTCTTGAGTAAGTCGATGCCTTGATACGGTTTGTTTGTGCACGCGCGACTTCGTGGCGCTCATCGAAGGCATATTCTTTACGACCCGTCGGCAGCCCGTCTTACACGCTCATCCTTGCCATTTGCGCTCAATGGAGGCTGCAATCCGGTCAGCTTCAGCTGGTTCGAGGCGTGGCGGATGCCAATCCTGGCCGGGCGCGGCGTCGAGCAGTCGTTTGGTGTAGGTGTGTTTTGGCGCGTTAAAAACACCATCGGCGGGTCCGAACTCCACCATCACGCCCTTCTCCATAACCGTAATGTAGTCTGAAATCTGTGCTGCGACGCGAAGGTCGTGGGTGATGAAAATCATCGCGATCTTAAACTCGTATTGCAGTTCGCTTAGCAAGCGCAGGACCTGTTTCTGGATCGACAGATCGAGCGCTGAGACCGATTCATCGGCAATCACGACCTCGGGTTGCAAAGCGAGTGCCCGGGCTATCCCGACGCGCTGCCGTTGTCCACCGGAGAAGTTTCGGGGCGTGCGATGGAATGCCTCAGGCGCGAGGCCCACACGTTCCAGCAACTCCATCGTCCGGTCCTTGGCCTTCTTGGTGCCAATACCCTGCAGGTGCAATCCTCGCATGATCATGTAACCGACACTCTGCGAGGGGTTCAGTGATCCATAAGGATCCTGAAAGATCATCTGGATATGCTTGCGCGCCGCATCGAGATCTTGGCCCTGAAGCGCGAGGAAATCCTCGCCATCTATAATCACCGCACCGGATGACGGCTCCACCAGACGGACAAGTGCTTTGGCCAGCGTGGATTTGCCCGAGCCACTTTCGCCCACAACGCCCAAGGTTTCACCGCTGCGCAGTACAAAACTCGCATCCTTGAGCGCATGTACTTTGCTCTCGCCCGACCCGTAGACTTTGTGCACGTTCCGGACCTCGACCAGAGGCGGATCATTTCGGGTCAGATCAGGCTCCCGCGTGGTTTCTAGCAGAGGCATCGCATCAACGAGGAGCTTTGTATAATCCTCCTTCGGACGCATTAGAATGTCCTCTTTCGGACCTTCCTCGATCACCTTTCCCCAGCA
>JBCCNY010000114.1:0-8723 GCA_039025595.1 Pseudomonadota bacterium
GTAGTCACCGACATCCGGCATATCATGCACCGTGCCTGCAAAGGCCCAGGTCCTGCCAAACAAGTCTCTTTGTTCGCATTTGTACCAGTCCTCGGACGTGTAAGCCTCTCTCGGCAACAACTGCGTGGCGGTGGTGAGCGAAGACGGTCTGCTGGTCATCGATGTGGCTCTCGCTTAGCAATGGCGTTGATTATCAACTTAGATAATTTATCATTCTTGACAATATACTCCCTGCAAATATTTTTCGTGAAACACTTTGCCAAAGGAACAGAAATGACACCCAAACTTCGCGGCCAAACGCCATCCTTGTGGCAGGGGCTCTCGCAGCAAAAGTGGCTCACCCTAATCGGTCTTCCCATCTTGATCTATTCAACGATTGAGGGGCTCTTTTTCGTATGGGGCCTGCTCTTTGCCTTCTGGGGCTTGGGATCTCTGCGCACCGGGCGCATTTTTCTCCTTGAGGCCATCGACAGACGAGACGACCCGGCTCTGTTCTGGGCAATTTTTGCGATGTGGCTCGGCTCGGCCGCGACCTATATCTACTACGATATCACACGCTTTTTATGAAAGCTGACATGCGGGTATCCCGAAAAATGCTGTCGAACGTTTTCGCGGTAACAGGTCTGCTTGGGGTGTTGGCCGCCAGCTACGGCCCTGGTCTGATAAATGGGAGCAAGCTCACCGTGCACGTGACCGGGATTCGAAACACCGACGGTACAATTCATCTGCTGCTTTACGATCGTGCGACAGCTTTTGAAAACGCGTCCGACATCGGCGTGGCAACCTACATGACGCGTGGCGCCAAGTCAGGCGACATGGAGTTTCGTTTCGCCCGTCTCGTTCCCGGAGACTACGCCATCTTTGTCCATCACGACGAGAATGCCAGTAACACCTATGATGCCGACGCCACACAATTCGAAGGCTATGGATATTCACGAAATGTCGGTCTATGGGACACGCCATCGTTTAAAGCGGCAGCAATTTCCCTACCAAACAAAGACGGTCTCGCCGCGATCACGATGATCTATCCGGAGTGATCCATGCCCCGTCCCAGTCTCAAAAATGTCAGGTCGCGCGAGATCCTCGACGCCTTCATGATGTGCGTTGCGAAATACGGGCTGGACGGATCCACTCTCGAACGTATCGCCGAGGAAGCAGGCGTGCAAAGGACATTGCTGCGTCACTATCTCGGCAACCGCGAGGAAATGGTGACACAGCTTATGGACCATACGCTGACACGCTTCGCGGAAATGACCGACGAAATGGTGGCGGATCTGCCAGAGACGAATCGCTGGCCCACCTTGTTAGAGCGCTTGTTTTCCAACCAATCGCACCAACCGGGCAGCGCCGCGGTGTTTCAAGCGCTGATCGCGGCATCAGATCAGTATCCGAATCTCAAAGACCCGCTTATGTCCTTCGTACTTGATTTCGAGAACACGCTCAGCCGAGAAATAAAAGCGTTTTTCACAACGGCGTCTGCCGAGAAATGTGAGGTCGTTGCGAGCGGCATCACCTCTATCTACTTCGGAGTGGACGCGGTTTTACCGCTTTCTCCACCAGATTTTTGGACAGACCGGCAAAAGAAAGCGGCGCTTATCTTGCAACAATCGCTAGTTTAGCGTCCCTTTTCTGCTTCGAGTATCTCATCGACCCAAAGCGGTACAATCTCGCTCGCCTTACCCAGTCTGGTTTGCGCGAAAACATGTGAGGTGTCCGAGGGCTCGAGGTTTAGTTGAAGTGTATCGGCACCGTATCCTACCGCTTGCATGACAAAACCCGCAGCCGGATAGACATGGCCGGATGTTCCGATTGCCGCAAATACATCCGCTTTGGACAGCGCCTCGTCTATGACGTCCAAACCATGCGGGTATTCGCCGAACCACACCACATCGGGTCGGGTCGCTGCGACCGCACAGGAGGGGCAGCTATCCTCTGGTCGCATTTCGAGCGGCGCTGTCCAGCGGTGGCCACAGGCATGGCAGAGAGCGCCATCGAGGCGGCCATGCATATGCAGCACCTGCCGGCTGCCCGCCTTTTCGTGCAGGTTGTCGACGTTCTGCGTCACCAGCAGGAGTGCCTCTCCCAGTTGATCTTCCAGTCGAGCGAGGGACAAATGCGCCGCATTGGCTTTTGCCTTCGCGGCCTGCTGTCGGCGCGCGTTGTAGAACCGATGAACTAGCGCGGCGTCACGCTCAAAACCCTCCGGTGTTGCCACATCTTCCAGCCGGTGCTTGGCCCATAATCCGTCAGTGTCGCGGAATGTACCCAGGCCGCTTTCTGCTGAGATTCCAGCTCCAGTGAGGATGACCACCCGGACCATGACCTGCCTCTCTTCCTGCGCTCAAGTAGTAGACGGAAAAAACTGTCCAAGAACGTCTGCATCCAAACAGCAACTCAGATTGCAGAACCCAGGTTCGAGACCTGTAAAGCTCAACCTCGGTTCGTTTCCAACTCTACGCGCATCGTTTCCGCCTCTTGGCGGGCTTCTCTGAGACCTTCCATGGTGGCGTTCAGTTCAGCTTCGGTCTGATGAAGTTGATTGGTCAGTTCCGCTTCGCGCTGTTGCAGATATGTAATGGCCTGATCGCGCGTTTCCTCTGCGTCATGCAGCTCCTGAGCCATGCGGTCGAGTTCCTCCATGTCGGAGGCCGACACCCGAATAAAGCGGTTCACCAACCAATGGGCAAACCACCCCAAGCAGAACGCGACAAACAACACGATGGCCGTCGCCAGAATGAACTCAGTTCGGTTCATTGCTGCGCGTCCTCCTCTTGCTCTTCTTCAACGTCATCTGTTTCAACAATCGACGAATACGTGCCCTCCAGCTCCTCCAGCGTGGTCCGATGGTCCGAGACGGTCTCCGGACGGATAACCTTGAACTCGATCCGGCGGTTCGCTTCGCGTCCCTCTTCGGTGTCGTTCTCTGCAATCGGTCGCGTTTCCCCATACCCTTTGGCGGTGATCCCGGCGGTTAGAACGCCGCGCAGCTGCAATGCGTTCAGGACGCTTCGGGAGCGGGCCTGACTGAGTTCTAGATTCATGACCTCGCGGCCTTGGCTATCGGTGTGGCCCCCGATTTCCATCCGGATTTCCCCGCAGGCGAGCAGGATCTCGGCAATGTCATCCACAACGGCACGACCATTGGCATCAACATCCGCAGAGGCGGGTTCGAATGTGATTTTACGGCCCTCTTGCATATCAGCAATTTTCAGTTCGCACTCTTCGGGTGTTGGCTGGTTGGCCACCGGGTCAAGGATCTCGCGATAGGTCACGTCAATTTCAAAGATCGCGCCATCACCCAGCTTCTGCGCGAGGAGGCCGGAAACGGAGGCACCGGCCGTCTCCAGCCCGGTTTGGCCTCGCAAGACAACCATATCGGGCGTCACTGTGACGGCTCCATTGGACAGGTAAGACAAGGCCTCAAGGCCGGCGAGCACACGCACAGTCCAGTCGGAGGGCAGATCCTTGACCAGACGCGCGGCCATGTTCACATTATCGGACGTAAATTTGGCCCGGGCGAAACTGTCGACAGTGTTGCGAGAAAGCGCGCTGTCCACGCGACCGCGGATCTGAACGAGGCCTTCAGGAGACAATGTTGCCACTATCTCGGGCACGGGCTCGCTATTGTCCGCCTCCACCTTGGGAAGCACCGCCGTCAGCGCAAAGACCTCAGGTAGGCGTGATTCAAGTTCCCCTATCACGTTATCAAAATGGCCCTCCCCCGTGCCTTCCAGCGCGACAATGGCGATGTCTGCGTCCGAAAAGGTCACTGTGCCGCCACCAAGTTCGGCCACAGCGTCAATTGCGTGGCTGGCTGCAATGCCCCAACTTGGGGAAGGAACACCCAAGGCCAGCGTGCAATCCGGTTTACTGGACAGACCTGCTCTGCCCGCCGCATACAGGATCTGTGCCCGCGTTTCCTCTGAATCCGCATGACAGGCATCAAACCGACCGCTGCCGTTTTCCAGCGAGTAGCGCAAGGTAAAAGGTGTCGAAACGGGTCGCGGCGCGGAAACATCGAGTTCCAGCCGGACATCATCAGGTAAGCGTCGCGCGAGCCGCGTCTCGAGCTCTAGCTTTGCCTGCACACTATTGGCCATGCTGACAACGCGTACGACATCTGCCTCAACTGAGATTTTGGTACGCTCCATTCTCGCCAACGCATCTATTGCGAAATCGAGCGCCTCCTCCCAGCTGTCCGGATAGGGATAATCTGCGGTATTGAGATAATCGATCACTTCGGCACCGCGCACTCGACGGATCAGTCGATCGATCAAGGCCGCGCGATCGGTATCAGCCGGCACCAAGCCCATCAAAGACACGCCCCGTTCGTTGCGCAGCATCTCGATAGAAAAGCTTGGGGGCGCATATTCGGTCGGTGCCTCAACCACCATCTGATCGATCACGCGTGCAGATTCCACAACGCCCCCCGCAATGGATCGCGCCCGAAATCTCTCTGCTTCCGAGGGGGCTGTGCCGGCCAGATAGACATGCAAGCCGTCAGTATCGACTTGGGTCCAAACCATGCCTTCGGCATCCAGCGTATCGCGTACGGCGTGGCGCGACGCTTCTTCGATCGCCTGAACCGAAAACCGCGCCGCAAGAACGCAGCCGACAAAAGCTACCGCAAAAACCCCCGCGATCCCGAATATCTTAGAAAGGCGCATATTGCGCAGACCTACTCCCGTTGCTCTCTTTCTGTTTAGGCACCGACAGAGAAGAGTGCAATCACAGCAAGAAGGCCAAGGCAAAAAACGGCAAGGGCAAAAGCCCGGCATTTCGATTGGAACGGAACACTCGGACAAGGACAGTTTGATCTTCGAGGTCAAGCTGACGAAGCTGCCAGAACAGGTGTAACCCAAAGGCCCAGGGTCCAATCAGCGCGACAAGAACGGCCCCGGGTGCACCGTCAATGGCCGCCAGAAGAACAGCAGCGCCCATGAGCGAAACCGCTGCAATGAGAAAGCGCCGCAACCAAATGGGCGTTGCATGGCCGAACAGCCGAGCCGTCGATTTCACGCCGATGAGCGCGTCATCCTCGACATCCTGATGCGCGTAAATCGTGTCGTAAAAGAGCGTCCAAGCAATCCCGGCCGGATAGAGTAGGATCGCTGGCGTCTCCAGACGGCCGGTATGCGCGGTCCAGGCCAGTAAAGCGCCCCAGTTAAACGCAATACCGAGAAAGACCTGCGGCCACCATGTGAACCGCTTCGCGAAAGGATACACCGCAACCGGCAACAACGCGACAATCCCCAGCAAGATGGCCGCCCAGTTAAAGGTGATAAGAATACAGAAGGCGAGCAGGGATTGCGCGATGGCCCAAAACAGAGCGGCCCTTGTACTGACCTGTCCCGAGGGAATTGGACGGGATGCGGTGCGGCTGACACTGCCATCAATCCCGCGATCGGTGATATCGTTCCATGTGCATCCCGCACCTCGCATAAGAAACGCGCCAATCGCGCAACCGGCAAAGATCCAAAGATCGTGCCAGCCCGCTCGTCCATCATAGACTATCGCCAAGGCCAGCCCCCACCAACATGGCAAGAGCAACAACCAGGTTCCGATTGGCCGGTCAGCACGCGATAACCGCAGAAAGGGCCGCGCCGCCGCCGGCGCATAGCGGTCAACCCAATTGCCCGCAACGGCATCCGCGACCTGCCCGTTTTCTGACGATGTCGCAGCCTCTGGCGTGCCCTTCTCCCCGGTCATATGGTGCCCTCATGACGGACGCTAAGATCAGGCTGTATCTAGATCACGCTTTGCAGGAAGGGCAATGCGTCGCTTTGAACCGTGATCAGGCGCAGTATCTTTTTAAAGTGATGCGTCAACCCGTGGGCGCGGCCATTCTGGTCTTCAATGGGCGCGATGGCGAGTGGTTTGCAAAGATCACTGACGCGAGCAAAAGGTCCGGCCAGCTTTCCATAGAACGTCAGACACGGCTCCAGAAAAATCCGCCCGATCTTTGGCTGCTCTTCGCGCCAATCAAGAAAGCAAGAACCGATTTCATTGTCGAAAAGGCCGCAGAGCTTGGCGCGGCGCGAATTCAGCCGGTTCAGACAGAATTTACAAATGCAGAACGCATTCGTCAGGACCGGTTGCAAGCGCATGCTGTTGAGGCCGCCGAGCAATGCGGTGGAACCTTCGTGCCAGAGGTTGGCGAGCTGGCAAAACTGGGAAAGATGCTGGCCGATTGGCCATCCAACCGTCAGCTGATGATCTGCGATGAAACGACCGCCGGAGAATCGCGCATTTTACCGGTGAGCGGCCGCGGCCAACCCTGGGCGATCCTGATCGGCCCCGAGGGAGGCTTTTCAGAGAACGAGCGCGCAACACTGCGCGCCCTTAGTACGGCGCATATTGTTAGCCTTGGGCCGCGAATCCTGCGCGCGGATACCGCCGCTGTTGCCGCGTTGACGCTCTGGCAATCAGCTTTAGGAGACTGGGCATGAGCTTCGTTCGGGCAGAGGCGCTGGAACTGATACAACGGTGGCGCGAAGCGATCGCAGGCGTCGCGATCACCGGTATCGGCCTATGGTGGATTTTCGGCACTGGCGGTCTGCTCTTCTGGATGGGTCTCGTGCTTTTGCCGACCGGGCTCTCGCTGGGAGGCCTCGGCATTCAACGCGCACGATTGCGCACAAGTTCGGTGGGCCTCGGCATTGTTCAGATTGACGAGGGACGCGTGATCTATTTCGGTCCTCTGACCGGGGGTGCCGTCGACCTCGCCGAACTGACCCGACTAGACATCGACCCGACCGGTCGTCCGTCGCACTGGGTGCTCCATCATCCGGGCCAAGAGCCGCTTTTCATCCCGGTGAATGCAACGGGGTCAGAACGCTTACTTGATGCCTTTGCGATGCTGCCACAATTTCAAACCTCGAGGGCGGTGGGAGCGTTAACCCAAACATCAAAGGAAAAAACCATAATCTGGCAGCGCAAGCCCGACCGCGCCATGCTCCAACCGCGCGAGTCGAGCCCTTCCGGATAACCAGATCTTGTTGCGCCTAGAGCCATGTCGCAAGGTTGGGCGCATTGACACCTGAAACAATCCACGACAACTCTGCGCGGGTTCGCGACGAGCAGGAGGCGCCCGCAATGTCCATTCCCCAATCCGGTGGCGGCCCGATCGAGCATCACGCACAGCTCGCGGAATACATGGAAAGCGGCTGCAAACCGGCCGAGGATTGGCGCATTGGAACCGAGCACGAGAAATTCGGCTATTGCAAAGACACCCTGAAGCCCATTCCCTATGAAGGTGAGCGCAGTGTTCTGGCCGTTCTGGAAGGCTTGCGGGACAAACACGGCTGGGCCCCTTTGGAAGAGGGCGGCAAACTCATCGGTCTGACTAAGGACGGCGCCAATGTCTCCTTGGAACCGGGCGGTCAGTTAGAATTGTCAGGCGCCCCCCTCACTTCGATCCATGAAACCTGCGATGAAGTGAACGATCATCTTCGTGACGTTAAAGACATCGCCGAGAAAGTCGGCGTCGGATTTATCGGGCTGGGGGCTGCGCCGATCTGGCGCCACGAAGAGATGCCGATGATGCCCAAGGGCCGTTACAAGCTGATGACCGACTACATGGACCGGGTCGGCACGATGGGCAAATCCATGATGTACCGGACCTGCACCGTGCAGGTAAACCTCGATTTCGCGTCCGAGGCGGACATGGTGCAGAAACTGCGCGTCGCGCTTGCCTTGCAACCTGTTGCCACGGCACTTTTTGCAAACTCACCTTTTTTCGAAGGCCAGCCAAATGGGCACAAATCCTGGCGCAGCCGGGTCTGGCGCGCCCTCGATGACGACCGGACAGGCATGTTGCCCTTTGTGTTCGACGAGGGTTTCGGGTTTGAGGCTTGGGCGGAGTATGCACTCGATGTTCCGATGTACTTCGTTTACCGCGATGGCCAATACGTTGATGCGCTCGGGCAATCGTTCCGCGATTTTCTGAAGGGAGAGTTGCCGGCCCTACCTGGCGAAACACCGACGCTCTCAGATTGGGCCGATCACCTGACCACGATCTTTCCGGAGGCGCGCATCAAGAAGTTCATGGAGATGCGCGGCGCGGATGGCGGGCCGTGGCGCAGGCTTTGCGCCCTGCCTGCCTTCTGGGTGGGGCTTATGTATGATCAGACATCGCTCGATGCGGCTTGGGATCTTTGCAAGGACTGGGACGCTGAAACCCGCGACGCCCTGCGCATTGCCGCCAGTGAGGACGCGCTTGAGGCCCGGGTCGATGGTATCGATATGAAGGACCTGGCGCATGAGGTGGTGCGCATCGCCGAGGCCGGCCTGAAAGCCCGGGGGCGCCCGGGCGCGGGTGGGCTTATCCCGGACGAAACCCATTTTCTAAATGCCCTCAAAGAAAGCCTTGAATCAGGTCAAGTGGCTGCAGATGAGTTGCTCGCGCAGTATCACAGCAACTGGCAAGGCGATCTCAGCCGGATTTATGCCGATTACAGTTATTAGACCGCCTCATCACTCGGGGACAAGAGCCAGCGTGAAACCGATGACTTTGTCGCTTGGCATTTCACAGGGTTTGACACGCGCGCCCGATCTCAGCCGATAGAGGTTGAAGCTTATAAAGTCTCGTCCACCCAGCTCTTCAGCAACCATGGATTGGCGCGCACCAGACACACGGCGCACCACCCGGTAACGGTTGCCAAACGCGCGGCCATAAAACGTCCCTTTCGGCAAGGCATCGAAGGCCTGCAAAAACGGGTCTA
>JBCCNY010000115.1:0-8699 GCA_039025595.1 Pseudomonadota bacterium
AAAGGCTAGTGTCCGTGCAAGCTCTGTTGGATAAGTGTCGAAGAGACGTCGCCGGGTGCGATATCGTCGCGTTTGGCGATTATCAGTCTTTGCTCATCCTGAGATCAAGCCAGGATTGTCATATCCGCCGCGAGGCTTTGGATACCTTGTGCTCAGAGGCAGCCGGGGGCTTTACGAAGCTGGATGCCATTGCCTGTTCAACAGCAGAAAACAAGCCTCTAAGAACCTTTGGGTCATTCACCGGAGGGTGTACGAAAGCCTTTGCCCGGAGCCGGAACGGCGAGGGAGAGTTCATTTGTATTTCAGGGACATTCGCAACCCCTGTCTTGGAAGTGCTCGGGGTAGCGCGGCAAACGTTGCTCAAAATCGAAGCATCGGTTTAATGGCCTCGATCCGAGCACAAGTCGATAAATCGACCATGCATAACAATGATTTGCGCAAGGCAATCTCGGATTTAGCAGCAAACAAAAGCGATGCGTATGGCAAGCCCATAAAAGTTGCCGGACAGGTTGACCAGGCTTTTGGGCTGGTGCTCGCCGAGATCGGTCAAACGGTGTTGCCGCGATCGATTACTCTCGATTGTCAGCCCGTCGGAAAAATAATACTCAAGGTGTCTCATCGCCGGTTGTTCGAGTGTGACGTTGCGGGCCAAACCGTCTCCGGTGCGACGCAATCCTCCGATGATCTCCGCGCATTGGCTCAAGAATTTGTAACTGTTCTCCGCGAATTTTTTGCCGGAAGTCAGACAATCACCCTTTTTCCTCCAACGCCAATCGAGGCAATCGTTGATAGTTCCATGTCCTGCTCGGCCCAGATACTTGGGGACGTTGCTGGCGCAGAGCCGGCGGGAAAGGTCTATGAATCCAGTGCAATGTCCGACATCGCTCGATTGAAAAACGCAGCTCAGGCCTGGCGCTTAACGATAATCGAAGAAAGCAGAACAGAGACCCAAGGTTCAAAGGCCGATCAAGATCTGGTCGAGGCGGTAAGCCGCGTGATTTTTCCCGAAAGTGGCGCTCAGACCCAAGCCCACTTCAGAAAGGGAAAGGATGCATACTTTTTTTGTCCATTGGACAATGGCTCCGTTATCTGCGCCGCCCAAACACCAACACTCCAATTCGTGGCGTTGGTTTCCGAAATCGACATGGGAAACACCTGCTGTTTGCCTCAGCGGCCTGTTGCTTAGAACAATACCTACAGGTCTAGACGGTCGAAGGTCGCGTACGTGTAGAATCCAACACCGGCGAAGCAATGTTTGCGTCGCGACCTCGACCAACGATTGGCGATTACACTCGCATTTGAAACGGTTTAGGGTCAACTGAGGCTAGGTGACGGGAACGAATCCTTGGATAAAAAAATGTCGGAACCGGCGGGCCAGATTTATGATGTTGTCATCATCGGTGGCGCGATCATGGGTTCGGCGACTGCTTGGTTCCTGTCGAAATGTCCTGATTTCGATGGAAAAATTCTAGTGATTGATAGGGATCTGACCTTTGGGCAAACTTCGACCGCGCACACGACGTCCTGCATTCGGCAGCAATTCTCCTCGGAACTGAATATCAAGATCAGCCAGTATGCAGCACAGTTCATCAAGAGTTTGTGTGAGCAAATGGATAACGATGGCCAAGTACGAAATCTGACGATTAATAATTTCGGCTATCTTTATCTGGCAGAAAACAAACACGCTGCGCAAAGGCTGCAAAAAGCGTGTGAGATCCAGCATTTGGCAGGCACACCAACTGAGCTTTTGCAACCGGACGCGATTGCCCAACGATATCCGTTTTTCGCACTGGATGACATAGTGCTGGGGTCACTCAATACAGTCGATGAGGGATACTTCGACAGTTGGGCTCTTTTTGATGCATTCCGCGCGCAGGCGCGCAGAAACGGCGTTGAATACATTGAAAATGAGGTGGTTGCGGTTCAAAGCACAGCCATCAAAGATCGCGTGTCCAGTGTGACACTTGCATCTGGCACGACGGTGGCATGCGGTCGGCTTGTCAATGCATCGGGGCCACGCGCCGCCAAGACAGCCGCTTTGGCAGGCGTGAACATTCCTGTTGAGCCAAGAAAACGATTTTCGTGGGTTTTCAGAGCAGAGAAACCACTAGGCCAGCCTCTGCCACTGACGATTGATCCATCCGGTATTCATGTTCGCGAAAATGGCGGTGGCACATATCAGGCCGGCGGACATACCCTAGATGATCCTGTGGTTGACGTGGATGATTTCGATATGGATCATTTGCTTTGGAACAGTCATGTCTGGCCTATACTCGCCGCCCGCATTCCACAGTTCGAAGCCGTGAAAGTGATCGCTGAATGGGCAGGTCACTACGCGTTCAACACGTTCGATCAGAACGCTATCATCGGTCCGCATCCAGAGCTCACGAACTTTCTGTTCCTAAATGGATTTTCCGGACATGGTCTACAACAGGCACCGGCCATGGGACGTGGTCTGGCGGAATGGATCACATATGGGCAATACAGATCGATGGACCTAAGCGCGTTTCACTATGATCGGATCGTTGAGGACAGAGCATATCAGGAGCTTGCAATCATTTGATACATCCAGTTTGCAAAACTGGATGGTAAGAGTCGTGGAACTTTTGACAGAATTCCCCTGGAATGACACTCCAACGAATGTTCTCACTCATTCCGAACCAAGTGTAGGTCAGATTGCTTCGGTCGCGTCGCAACATTTCCAGACTTTTCCTGATATCCAAGCATGGTTGATTGGTCCTTAATAAGACGCATCTCGGTATCGCGACACAAGTGAGAGATACTCTTGCCACGAAATGCCTGGAGATAGATGGGCCGTGCGAGGTGAAACAACCGCAGGGCTTTCCATGCTGAAAAATGGACGAGCTGTTTAAACAGCTTCGTAAGCCGGTACAAAGCTCAGTTCGCCGGTTAAAGTCCCATTTTAAAGGGGATCAGTTGCGTTGCGCGTCTACGCGTAGACGGCCTCTTTTCCAAAATGCTTTGTAAGCATGTAGTACACGACGGCACGGTACTTGTTGCGCTCGGATGATCCGTAGGTCTCCACCACTTGTTTGATCGCATCCATCAGTTGGGGTCCATCCTCAAGTCCAAGTTTTTTGATGAGAAAGTTCTGTTTTACGGTTTCCAGTTCATGCTCCTGGCTGCTAGCGACGGTCGCTGCATCGGCATCGTAAATCGCCGGACCACATGCGATCGTTACTTTCGTCAGAAGGTCCATATCCGGTTCCATCCCACATTTTTTGCGGAGATCCTCGGCATATGTTTCAATCAGGTCTTCACGACGTCCCATAGTTCTCCTCACCTTGTTTTTGCCCATATTAGGGTCGAGTTTCACGCTGCACAGCTTGCGCAAACACACGATAGCGATGCTTCAAAAGTGAACAAGGTGGAAAGTTCAATTCGTTGCGACTCTGTTCTTGTCTCAATGCGCCACGATCAAGTCATGCTTTGGTCAATATCAACAGATAGAAACAATTTAATTGATGGTTATCGCAAATGACACAGATCAGCTTCCAAAATCGCGTAGCGCAAATCGAGGCGAAACACGCACAACCCAAAGGCGAAAGCAGACGCGGGCTTTTTCGGTGCGGGATTTTGGTTCTTTGGGTCGGTTTCTTCGCGCTCGCGGCAGGTCTATGGCATAACGGATCTATTTCGGCTCAGCATATTGCCAGCTTGTTTCCAGATACACAGGATCGGGTGCTTGCGCAGAAAGTTCCCCACATAGCATCGTTGACTAAGCCGGCATCAGAACGTCAGGATGGCGCACGCTGGGAAAGCGTTAGCAATCGTTCGCAATCCAAACGAGCTTTTTTCAGCCTTTCGACAAAGGGAAGTATGACGAGCCTCAATACAGGCGGCGATTTCGTCGATTTTATCGAAATGAAAGTCGATCGGCAGAAAAACTCTAAAAACAAAGGTCGTCTTGGCTTTGAGGGCCAAAACGCGGTTGCCGACAGAAGACGAGACCAATTCTGGCTACGTTAGTCGCGCCAATCGTTTTTCAGGTCGCGCCGCCTTGTTTTCAGTATCGATAATGCTCGGATTTGTACGGGCCCCCGGGCTTCACTCCAATATAAGCCGCCTGATCTGCATCTAGCTCTGTCAGCTTGACGCCAATTCGATCCAAATGAAGTCGCGCGACCTTCTCATCCAGGTGCTTGGGCAAGATGTAGACATCATTTTTGTACTCTTTGCCTTTTTGCCAAAGCTCTATCTGGGCCAGAACCTGATTTGTGAAACTCGCAGACATCACGAAGGACGGATGACCCGTTGCGTTTCCTAGGTTTAACAAGCGACCCTCAGAAAGCAGGATGATACGATTGCCTGAGGGCATTTCGATCATATCAACCTGCTCTTTGATGTTGGTCCACTTGTGGTTTTTGAGACTTGCAACCTGGATCTCGTTATCGAAGTGCCCGATATTGCCGACGATCGCCATATCTTTCATCTCGCGCATATGCTCGATCCGGATGACATCCTTGTTGCCCGTGGTTGTGATGAAGATATCCGCGCTGCCGACGACATCCTCAAGCAATACAACTTCGAAGCCATCCATCGCTGCCTGCAAGGCACAGATTGGGTCCACTTCGGTGACTTTCACCCGCGCGCCAGCACCGCTCAATGACGCGGCAGAGCCTTTGCCGACATCGCCATAGCCCATGACCACGGCCACCTTACCCGCCATCATCGTGTCTGTTGCGCGACGAATGCCATCGACGAGGCTTTCTTTACATCCGTATTTGTTATCGAATTTCGACTTCGTCACGCTGTCATTGACGTTGATCGCGGGAAAGGGAAGTAGCCCTTCTCTCACCAGCTGATAGAGCCGGTTGACGCCGGTCGTGGTTTCCTCGCTCACACCCTTGATCTGATCACGTACCTTCGTGAACCAGCCCGGGCTCGCCTCCATTCGCTTTTTGATCTGAGCCTTTATGACCTCTTCTTCCTCGGATGTTGGCACGGGAATGATGTCCTCTCCCGCCTCAGCGCGCGCACCCAATAGCACGTAAAGGGTTGCATCACCGCCATCATCAAGGATCATG
The DNA here is from genome assembly GCA_039025595.1 of Pseudomonadota bacterium. Lineage (GTDB taxonomy): Bacteria > Pseudomonadota > Alphaproteobacteria > Rhodobacterales > Rhodobacteraceae > Roseovarius. The sequence goes on from JBCCNY010000115.1 coordinate 5,049, forward strand.
TTCGGCCCATCTTCGAACATGAATGATTGGTCAAGGTAATCCCAGTGCTCTTCGAGGCTTTGCCCCTTGATTGCGAAAACAGGCGTCCCGCCTTGTGCGATCGCGGCGGCCGCGTGGTCCTGCGTCGAAAAGATGTTGCAGCTCGCCCAGCGCACATCTGCGCCCAATTCGACCAGAGTTTCGATCAGCACTGCTGTCTGGATCGTCATGTGCAGGCTGCCCACGATGCGCGCGCCTGTCAGAGGCTTCGCAGCCCCATATTCCTCACGCAGGGCCATAAGCCCTGGCATCTCTGTTTCCGCGATGTCCAACTCTTTTCGACCAAACGCGGCCAGGTCAATGTCCTTGACAACATAGTCTCTCGCCATGGCTCTGCTCCTTGCAAACTTGCGTTGCTGGGCAGATAGCACCCGTGCTCGACCACGGCAATGCGACAATCCAAATAGGGTGTGGGGTCGATTAACCCTCAGTGCCCGCTTGGCTCGTTGTTCTATCAACCTGGTGCCAGTCGGTGCCAGTTGCCATCACACATGTGACGCCGTCGGGTCGCGTCAGCAAAACGGTAAACGTCCCTGTCTCGTGGGAAGCCCAAACTTCCACGATCGCGTCTGTCGTTGACGCTTTCTGGATCCCTCCTGCCGCCAATTCTTCGTGATACTTTGATTTCAACCGTTCGACGACCATATCCCGGTTGGCGCAATTTGAGGCGTAAGCTGGAAGTCCTGTGATACCCACTAGGATCAGCAATGCGCCCGCGGTTAAAAATGTCTGCATAGACGTGCCCTTTCAACGAAGCGTTCCGGGCGACGCGAACCGATGCACGACACCCTCCATACGCCATATCGTCGGCTGGGTTCCGCACGCCAATGCGGGTGCCGGATGGCCCCGTCCGATGGCAGCAGATACGCGATGAAAAAACGGTGCGAAGCAAATGTGGCAAAAATGTGGCGACCCATTTCTTTACAGCTACGCTGTGCCCGAATAGCAGCGTTTGACGCCAAGGCAGATCGAATTCAGAAAACTACGCACGAACGGATTTGCGGGCAAGGCTCTTGGACCACTCTCAGCATAAAAACGTCAGGTCCTGCTGTGTTAGGGTCGAATTCCTTCAGAGTTCTTGCTTCATCCAGGGAGGACTAAACATATCTGGCAAACCTGCTAACAGCCACTTGTGCTAAATTTTTGCACAAATCTGAACCTCCGGCTATCACGGTGCGGCTACATCTGAAACGAGGTTCGTCTTGGGATCCCATCGCGCATGGCAAAAAATGTTGTCCGGGCGCCGGCTTGATTTGCTGGACCCGACGCCCGTCGACATAGAAATAGAGGATATCGCACACGGCCTGAGTTTCGTGGCTCGCTGGAACGGTCAAACGGCCGGTGACTATGCCTATTCCGTCGCCGAGCACTCCCTACTTGTCGAGACACTCTTCAACCGTGTAGCGCCCAAATCAGATCCGCGATGGCGCCTGGCCGCGTTGCTGCATGACGCACCAGAATACGTGATTGGCGATATGATTTCGCCGGTGAAATCCGCGGTTGGTCCCGGATATGACGACCTGGATAGGCGACTGGCAAGCGCCGTTCACATTCGTTTTGGTTTGCCGGTCGAGATTCCCGCAAAGATCAAAAAACAGATCAAGAAGGCCGACCGGATGTCTGCCTGGATGGAAGCAACGGAGATTGCAGGTTTTACTTTAGCCGAGGCTAACCGTTTTTTTGGAAAACCGGACACAGACATTCTGAGCGATCTGTCTATTCTTCTGCGGCCCCCAAAGGACGTACGGGATGAGTTCACCTCTCGCCATGCCGAGTTACTCGGCGAGATCGGGCAATGATCAACATTCGAGAGGCTTGCCACACGGATCGGATATCGCGACGTTCGTTCATGTCAGCCATACGGATCGGGGAATTGGCACCGACTTGTTCAGAGCAAACTGCCCCTTGGCAAAGAAACTCGGCTACAATTGGATCAATGCAACAATCCGGCTCGATAACGAGAAGGGACTGGGATTTTACCAATCGCGCGGCTTTCAAGCTTATGCCGATGCGCCTGTGCTAGAGCTGCCATCTGGGCAAGTGGTCGGGCGCGTTTCGATGCAATTTCAGTTGAAATGATCAGCGGGGAGAGCGCTTCGCGAGTATTCTTTGCAAAGTGCGACGGTGCATGTTGAGACGTCTGGCCGTCTCCGACACGTTCCGATCGCAGAGCTCATAGACGCGTTGAATATGTTCCCAACGCACGCGGTCCGCACTCATCGGGTTGTCCGGCGGCGGTGGCATTTCATTTTCAGTCGAGAGGAGAGCATTTGTGATATCGGTGGCGTCGGCGGGTTTGGACAGATAATCTGTGGCGCCCACCTTTACCGCCGCCACTGCTGTCGCAATCGCCCCGTAACCAGTCAGTACCACAACCCGGCTATCGGGGCGCTTGTCACGGAGTGTTTCGACAACATCGAGCCCGTTGCCATCGTCAAGACGCAAGTCGCATACGGCGTAAGCGGGTGGTCGCGCAGTGGCGATTGCCTTGCCCGCCGCGACTGAACTTGCTGTTTCGACCTCAAATCCGCGCTTTTCCATGGCTTTGCAGAGCCTCTTTAGGAAGGCTTCATCATCGTCCACGATGAGTAGCGATTTATCGTCGCCAAGTTGCTGCGTCTCCAACGCCATCTAGCTCTCCTTCCCGTTCGCAAATCAGAGCTGCTGTGGAAACTGTGTCAAAACAATCGGATATCAAGCCGAGCCCACAAAGCAGGCGACACGCTCTGCAATAGCCTCGGGGCTTTCCTCCCGGCGAAAGAACTCCAGAAAGCCATATTCGGGAAAGGTCAGATAGGAAAATGTAAGATGTTCAAATTGATAAAACTCATCATCACCATCCATCTTGGAGTAATACGTGCGATAGGCACGCGTGACATCTCTGATCTGCTCTTCGCTCCCGGTCAGGCCGATCATCTCGGGATGGATGATATCGGTGTAGTTCTTCAAAACCTCTGGCGTGTCTCTTACATGGTCGAACGAAATAAAGAGTGGTTTGACGTCAATGCCCTGGTCCGCCAGCACATCGACAACAACAGCATTTCTCGCTGCATCGATCGAACAGACTGTATCACAATTCGTAAAACCAAAGTAAATCAGGGTCGGACCGTCTATAATATCTTCATCGGTAACGGTCTCGCCCGCCTCAGTTACAAGAGTGAAAGGACCGCCAATTTCCGCCGAGCCGCCCGCAATCGTCGTGGCGCGACATTGTGCAAATTGATCATCACCACCACCTGGCGCAAGAGTGACGAGATAGACTGCCGCGATCAGCGCAACCGTTGCCAGAGCGCCCATGATTGCAAAAACTCGTGTCATGAGAATGGCTTTCCTGTGATTACCAACACAGTAAACTTAGGTAACGTCGCGCTGTGTGACAATTGACAGAATGGTGAGGCAAAAACCCGCATGGAGACCTTGCAACAGAGTCCCTCCTTCGTGCGTCAGCGGCGCAATTGGCTGCGTCTGCGGACTTTTGTGCTCTTGCGATGGTGTGCGATTACCGGACAGCTCGTTACGCTGGCTGTGGCCGAGCATGTCCTGAACCTCTCGATTGAAACGGGATTGTGTTACTTCGTTGTTGGCTTGTCGATCCTAACCAACATCGCAGCC
>JBCCNY010000116.1:0-8653 GCA_039025595.1 Pseudomonadota bacterium
CATCGCAAAGAGCGAGTTACAGGTCAATCCAAGCTTCTATCAGCTGGGCGATGGTCTCAGGATCTTCTTCATGCGCGAGGTGGCCCAGATCATCAAGCTCGCGCAACTCGCCTTGGGGTAGCCGCGTCGCAGCCATGGCCGAGACGCGCGGCGGGACCGCAGTGTCGCGCGCGCCGGTGACAAGAAGACAACGCGTCTCGATCTCGGGCAAACGATAATAAAGCGAATCTGTGTTCCAGCGCGCCATCATCTGCAGCGTTCCGTCCACATGGGCGCGATCTGAAAGCAGGCGCGCGTAATAACCGTATCCTTCTTCGCTTAACTGCGAGCCTGTGCTCGTGATAATCGCGCGCGCCCTCAACGCGCTGCCGCCCCCCATAGCGAAGGCCACCGAGGTGAAAGGATTGAGCGCCAGCATCTTGGCGAAGGCCGGAAAGAGCCATCCCGCGAACCCGTCGAACCGATCAAGTGCGGCGTTGAGTGTGATCACCTGCGGGCAGGGCGTGACCTTTTCACTGAGGGCGATGGCGACGGCAGCCCCTGCGGAGTGACCGACAATCACGCGCGGATGCCACTCCTGTGCCGCGCAGAGGGTCGCGATGTCCTCTGCCACGGTATCGAGCGCGAGCCTGGATCGGTTACCCGCGCGGGTGAACCCATGTCCGGGCAGATCCAAAGCGATCACCCGGAAGGATTTCGACAGGACGGGCAGAAGCCCGCGCCAGCTATGGGTCGAGGCACCCGCGCCGTGGAGCAGCAGTATGTCAGGGCCGGAGCCCGTCTCCTGCACATGCCAGTCATGCGGACGCTGGCGAATGCGCCGGGAGGTATCGGCATTGGGCCATACCGGAAGATCGCGCGCCCAGTCCACGACTCAAACCGTCACGGCCTGCCCGACAACGCGGCTGATTTTCTGGGCGTCAGCGCGCGGCAGCGGGGCATACCGACCGCGCAGCGCATCGGCCAGGCGTTGGGCCTGAGGCGAGGGGCGGCGGGAGGTGTCCACGACTATTGCCGGAAGTCCGCTTGCCGCCAGTCTTTCGGCGATCTTACAGGCCTCGTCGAGCGCACCGGTTCGGTCCGCCTGCCCGTCGCGCATAATGTTAGCCTTGCCATCGGTGAGCAGAACCAGCATCGGTGCGCTGCCTTTGCTCCGGGCAAGGGCGGCCTGATCCGACGCGCAGGCAAGCCCTGCGGATAGGGGTGTGCCACCGCCTCCGGGCAGTGCCGAGAGCCGTTTCTTGGCCTGTACCAAAGAGCGCGTGGGCGGTAGCATGAGATCGGCCTCCGAGCCCCTAAACGCCAGAAGCGCTACCTGATCGCGACGCGCATAGGCCTGCGCCAAAAGCAATTCAACCGCGCCCTTGGCTTCGGCCAACCTCGCCAGAGCGGCTGATCCGGATGCGTCGACCGCAAAAATCAGAAGGCGGTCGGCACGTTCTTCATAGCGTCGAATTCGAATGTCGCTCGGATAAATGATGACCGGCCGCTCGGCATTATCCGGCCTGCGACGCAGGCTTTGCCAGGGCGCCGCGGCGCGCAGCGTGGCCACCGGATCGACGCGCGCTGTCATGCTGGGATGACCGGGGCGAGAGGGCAACGGTCGTCCCCGCCGCTGGCTCTTGCGTCGATCACCTGCGCCGGTTCCCGTGGCCGCCGCGGCATGACGCTGACGTGCGGCGGCGCGGTCAAGAATATCGGCGGGAAGGCGCGCGAGAATCGCTTCGACAAGGATCTCATCGGGGATCTCGCCACCGCTGCCTTTGCCCTCATGCTCATCGGCGGGGGGCTCGTTCCTGTTTTCCGGCTGGGGTGGCTCTGGTTCTGCCGGGTCTTGCGGTATCAAAGTTGCCCGCGGGGGATAGATCAGCTCCACCGCTTCGCGAATATGCGCCTCTGACACTTTGCGCTCATAATCGAGCGCAGCCAGCGCTCGGGCTGCTCTCAGGGCCAGAAGCGGCGCGCGCAGACTGTCAATGCCGAAGCGCACCGCAAGGGCCGCCAGGACAGACAACGCTTCTTCAGGGGCTTCAACATCTTTTAACCGCGCGCGCGCGTCGTCCAGATCTGCGGAAGCGGGAAGGCGCACAGGACGGGCACTTTCCTCTGGTTCAATGTGAAAGGCCAGACGATCCATCAAGGTGGCAGGTGCCAGTTCTTCCGGGCTCGCCCCTTCGTCCAGCAGGATGAGTGCGCGATCACCGTCGTTATCCAGTATTTGCGACAGTTTCGCGGCCAGCGGCGCCCCGCACCGTTCTGCCATTGTCAAAACAAAGAGACCGGGCCGGTCCACAAGACCTGGTTCGCGCACTGGGCGACCTTCAGCCAGCGAGGCTGCGATATTGAGCCCGCCAAAGAGCTGCTCGTCACTCAGGCCTGGATGCAGCCGATGAGTGTTGCCCGGCAAATTCGATAGTGCTGTCTCAAAGGCTTGCCGTGCCGGGCCCATACGAGCCCGCAACGCAAGGCCCTTTAATCCCGCTGGATCGACCCAGAGCGCAGCGAGCGCCCGTTCTGTTCCTTGCGTGAGCCGGGCCGGTGCGTTCATCCCAGCACGTCGGCGACGGTACGCTCAACGCGCGCCACAGATCCCGCCTCATCCAGTGGATCGCGACGCAGCCGGTGGCTCAACGCTAGGGGCGCCACAGTATTGAGATGCGTGCGAGTGATCGCAGGGGCGGCCTGATAAGCGGCGAGCGCCCTTGCGGCCCGCAACAGGGTTAATTCACCGCGAAGACCGTCCGCGCCCAAGGCCAGCGAAAGTTCGGCGCAATCTCGCAGGATTGTATTGGGTGTTTTCACCTTTCGCAGAGCAGTTCGGGCCGCAAGGATTGCCTCGCGCACTTTCGCATCTTCTTTTTTCCACTTTCTCATAAAGCTCGCATGCTTGGTCTCATAGGCATCCCGCCTGCGGATCACTTCAATGCGCTCTTCCACGTCGTCGGGTGAGCCAACCTCTACAGACAGCCCGAAACGGTCCAAGAGCTGCGGGCGCAATTCGCCCTCCTCGGGGTTGCCGGACCCCACGAGCACGAACCGCGCCGGATGGCGGATCGACAGACCTTCGCGCTCGACGGCGTTCACCCCCGATTGCGCCACATCAAGCAGTAGATCGACAATATGATCTTCCAACAGGTTGACCTCATCGATGTAGAGATACCCCCTGTTGGCTCGCGCCAGAAGACCGGGTTCAAAGGCTTTTTCACCCCGCGTCAATGCGCGTTCAATGTCGAGCGCGCCGGTCACGCGGTCTTCGGTCACGCCCAAGGGCAGGTCGACGACCGGCGTCGGCCGCTCTTGCAGGATCTCTTCGGTGACGTCCGCCCAGTCCGGGCAGTCGGCCAGACGCTCGGCATTGACCGGACAGCCCTTCACCACGTTAATCGGCGGCAGCAGCTGCGCGAGGGCTCGCACGGCCGTGGATTTACCGGTGCCGCGATCGCCGAAGACCAGAACGCCGCCAAGGCCGGGATCGATCGCGGTCAAAATCAGCGCCTGTTTCATCGCGTCCTGACCCACAATGGCGGAAAACGGGAAAGCAGAGCTCATGAAGTCCCTCCCAATCTATTTAGTGGCTGCTCGCCGCCCCAGCTGCCCAACTCGCCGAGGATTGAGAAGCGCGCGTAGAGTTCTTCGGAAAACCAGTTGCCGTCGCGCACGGCCTTTATGGCGCGCGCATGGGGTCCGTCGTGACGCGCGAAATGCGCCATGCCTTCTGTGTCAGGCCAAACGGAAAAAGTGATCTGGTGAAAGAGCGGCACCTCGCCAATACCGATCTTGAAGGCCACGTTTTCGTCGCTGCCAATGACGGCACTGATATCGGGCACACGCGACCAGAACCGCAAGGCTGCGCGCGGCCGCACGGTGGCCCTTGTAAGCGCCGCAACCGGACCTTTCATTCCCGAGAGCGGATCGGCCTCGAACGGGGTCTGTCCCGACCATTGCCCGCGCACCGATAACGGATGCAGCAGGAGCGTGTAACTCTCCTCGGCTTTTTGCCCGTAGCGCTGGAAAACCTTTGCTTGCGTGATTTGGATCTCTGCGGTTTCTCGGTCGGGCCAAGTCGCAAGTATCGCGTAGACACCAGTATTGGGAATTGGAGTGAACCCTTCTCCCGTTCCCGAACCACATAGCTTCCAAAATCCAATACCAGGTACGCGCGCAAGCGCCGGTCGCGCCAAACCCATCATCGCAAAGGCCCAGACTCGCGGCAGCCCCCGTGCGAAGCGGAAAAAGCTGAGGCTAACAGTCTGACCGGTCTTCATTACTTCTGGCCTTCGGTCCCGTTGGGCCGGTATCGCACGCCCTCCTTGCCAGGAGACCCTATGGCGCCGCCAGGTAAACCGGCGAAATACCCGATACCAATAAAGGACGTGTTTTTAGAATTGTCAACTTTAGTAGACATATGTAGGCTTTAAATATGTTGACACGTGACGCACACCTCTCCCGTCGGGTAGCAGAGGGCGGACCCGATCCGGACCACGCGGCCCATGCTATTGTCATCGGGGCCGGCTTGGGCGGATTGGCCTCGGCCATGCGGCTGGGTGCCAAGGGGTATCGGGTAACCGTACTGGATCGCCTCGACACTCCCGGTGGGCGCGGATCCTGCCTGTGGGAGAATGGACACCGGTTTGATCTGGGGCCGACCATCGTCACAGTGCCCAAGGTTTTTCGAGAGCTTTGGTCCGCCTGCGGACGCGATTTCGACGAAGATGTCGATTTGCGGGCGCTCGATCCCTTTTATGAGATCCGCTGGCCGGATGGCAGCCATTTTTCCGCGCGCCAGGACACCGAGGCGATGCGTGCCGAGATTGCCCGCCTCTCGCCCGGTGATGTCGCGGGCTATGACAAATTCCTGCGCGACGCCTTTGCGCGCTACGAGTTCGGGTTCGAGGATCTGGGCCGTCGATCAATGCACCGTTTGATCGATTTGATTATGGTTCTGCCGCGTTTCGCCTGGTTGCGCGCAGACAGGTCCGTCTATGCCCATGCCGCCAAACGCGTGCGAGACGAACGGTTGCGCATGGCGCTGTCGTTTCATCCGCTTTTTATCGGCGGCGATCCTTTCAACGTCACGTCGATGTACATCCTTGTGAGCCATCTCGAAAAGGAGTTCGGGGTCCATTACGCTATGGGGGGCGTGGATGCGATCGCGCGCGCGATGTGCGGCGTCATCACCGAACAGGGGGGATTGGTACGCCAGAACGCAGAGGCGGACGAAATCCTTGTGAAATCGGGTCGCGCGGTTGGGGTGCGCCTGACCGGGGGTGAAGTGTTGGATTGCGATATCGTGGTCTCAAACGCCGATGCCGGTCACACCTATGAGCGGCTTTTGCGCAACCAACCGCGCAAGCGTTGGACGCGCGCCAAGCTGCAAAGCCGTCGTTGGTCGATGGGTCTTTTCGTCTGGTACTTCGGCACGAGAGGCACCGCGAAAAAGTGGACTGATGTAGGACATCATACGATTTTGAACGGCCCGCGCTATCGAGATCTGGTGCGTGATATCTTCATCAATGGCAAGCTCGCGGACGACATGAGCCTCTATGTCCACCGACCCAGCGTGACCGATCCGACGGTGGCGCCAGATGGTGACGACACATTCTATGCGCTCTCTCCGGTGCCGCATCTTGGACATGACAACCCGGTCGACTGGGAGGTGATGGGTGAAACCTACCGGCAACGGGTGCAGGACGCGCTTGAAGAGCAGCTTTTGCCGGGGTTGGGCGATCACTTGTCGGCCTCCTGTGTCTTTACGCCCGACACCTTTCGGGATCGCTATCTCAGCCCCTACGGCACTGGGTTTTCCATTGAGCCCAGAATCCTGCAAAGCGCGTGGTTCCGTCCGCATAATGTAAGCGAGGAATTGGAAGGTCTGTATCTCACCGGTGCGGGCACCCATCCTGGCGCCGGATTGCCTGGCGTGGTGGCGAGTGCCGAAGTCCTGGCCAAACTCGTGCCTGAACCAGTGTTGTTGAGAACCGTATGATCAATCCCGAAGACTTAGACCATTGCGAACAAGCCATCCGGCATGGATCACGCTCTTTTCATTCGGCATCGCTGCTGTTGCCCCGGCGCGTCCGTGACCCGGCGATGGCTCTTTATGCGTTCTGCCGCTTGGCTGACGATGCCGTTGATCTCGGACAACAGAAAGCCGATGCAGTCTTGCGGCTGCATGAACGGCTTGATCTGGCTTATGCGGGAACGCCGCTGGACGCGCCGGCTGACCGGGCCTTCACGGCTATGATCGATGCGACGGGGATGCCGCGCACCTTGCCCGAAGCCTTGCTCGAAGGACTAGCCTGGGATGCGATGGGCCGCAGATACGAAACTCTTTCAGAGTTGCGCGCCTACTCTGCCAGGGTCGCGTCAGCTGTGGGCGTGATGATGTGCGTGCTCATGGACGTCCGCGATGCCGACGCTTTGGCGCGCGCTTGCGATCTGGGCGTCGCGATGCAGCTCACGAATATTGCGCGGGATGTGGGCGAGGACGCGCGCGAAGGGCGCCTTTATCTACCCGCAGACTGGTTGACTGAGGCGGGTATCGAACCGGACGCGTTGCTTGCGGAGCCCCGAATGATCGATGGGTTGGATCGCGTGGTAAGGCGATTGTTGCGCGAGGCGGACCGTCTTTATCTACGTTCCGAGGCCGGCGTTGTCGCGCTACCGATCTCGGCGCGGCCCGGCATCTTCGCGGCGCGGTTTATCTATGCCGGTATCGGCCGGGTGCTGGAGCGTCGCGGGATCGACCCTTTCTCGTACCGGGCGCGTACCGGAACTGCAGAAAAGCTGAGTTTGCTTGGGCTCGCCACGTTGCGCGCCGGGGCCACACTAATCATGCCTCGTTCGGCCGTGGTTTACGCGCCTGCTTTGCCGGAAACGGCGTTTCTGGTCGAGGCAACCGCGCGGTATGCCGATCAACAGAAGGATTGGAGCGAGGCGCTCTATACAACGCTGTCGACTTTGAAACAGAGGGATGCCGCGCGGCGCGAGGCATTGCGAATAGGCAGAGATCGCCACCGGTCAGCCGCATGGACTGGTTGATTTTCAGTATCTTTTTGCTTGCTTGTGCCGGCGCGGGAATGACAGGTGGCTTGTTTCCACCCGGCGATTGGTATGAGGCACTTCGCAAACCTAACTGGACACCGCCCAACTGGCTTTTCCCGCTCGCGTGGTCCACCCTTTATCTTTTTATGGCAACGGCTGGCGCGCGTGTTGCTGTAGAGCCTGATAACGGTTTGGCGATGGCGCTTTGGTCGCTGCAGATCGCATTCAACGGATTATGGACGCCGGTCTTTTTCGGTCTGAAGAAACTGGCGGGCGGCATGGCGGTCCTGGTAATGCTCTGGTTGTCTGTGGCCGCCGCTTTGGTGGCGTTATGGCAGGTCGATTGGATATCTGGCCTGCTGTTTGTCCCCTACTTACTCTGGGTCTCCATTGCGGGCGCGCTGAACCTTGCGGTCTGGCGCATGAACCCGAGCGTGGGCGCCTGACACTACACCGGCCTAGGTCTTGAAAACCCATTTGGAGCGGCGTGGCACTCTCACAGCCAACATCGGTTTGATCAAGGGCGAACGAAAGCGTGTCAGATCGAGTACCTCGTGAACGCCCGTTGTTTCATGCCCCTCGATCCGCGTGCGCACGACCGAGCGGCAATAGAACGGCGCATCCAGCATCGGCTGTGTCTGGCGCGGCGTGTAGCCGGGGTCACAGGGAGTGGTGCGCGCGATGCCCCAACCGGTTCGGCGTAGCGGCGCATCGGGCGGTGGCGTGACAAGTCGCGCAAAACCCTCGGCGTCAAGATCGACACCGGTTTTCAGCCGTGAGCCGTCGATCCGCCGCAGATCGTAAAAACAGGTACTGCCATCCTCTCGTGGGAAGCGCCCCCAGCTCCAATGTGTGAAATCCTGCTCCAGCGCGCGGGTGCCGAAATTGGCGTCGAAATAGCCATGGCCGCGCCATTGCCAATCGCTTTCGTGCAGATCCACATCGATATCGCAGGTGGGCGCAAAGGGGCGCCAGATATGCGCACCGTCCTCGGTCAGCGGCAGCTCGACATCGCTGATCGGTGTTTTCGGAGTGACTGTGATCTGTCCCTTCACACGGCCCAAAGCGGGCAGGGCGCCGCGTTCATCCACATCAATGATCAACTGACCGTTCTGCCAGCGTAACGAGGAGGGCCCGACGGTAAAATTATCGCGTGTTTGGCGGAGCGCCGTGCGACCGCGATCGGTCATGGCGAAACGTCCGCCGGGACCGTAAGTGGCCACGTTGATGCAGACGTGGTTTTCAGGCTCCCGCCGTCCGGACCAGGCATACCAGGGCGAAAAGACCGATCCTATGAAGGCGATGATCGAGATCGCCCGCCGACCGTCGTCGCGGATGCCGTCGACATACCACCAGGCATAGCCATTGGGCGGGACCGCGAGGTTGAAGTTCGGTCCCTCAAGATCGCCTCGGCCGCGTGCTGTCCGGAGAGCGTGGCCATCGGCACGCCCGCTCCTGGATGGACCCCGCCGCCGGCGAGGTAGAGCCCCTTGACCTTCGTCCGCGCCACCGGGCGTTGAAAAGCCGCCATCGTCCCATGCGGGCTCTGCCCGTAGAGGGAGCCGCAAGAGCCGGGAAACAGTGTCTCCCATTGCTGGGGTGTGGTCAG
>JBCCNY010000117.1:0-8641 GCA_039025595.1 Pseudomonadota bacterium
AGCGCCTCCACCACCACGCCAAAAGAGCCGATCTTGGAGCGTTTGGCGCGCGAGACATGGGCAAAAAGCGCGAGCTGCGCCTGTTTCTTGCTGGGATAGATGCCTTCGGCCACGGCGCGCATGACGATGCGGGCGCGCTCGTAATAGCTCAGCCCCACGCGGATCTCGTTTTCCTCCACCATGGCCTCATAGGCCGCGGCTTGGCTTTCAGGGGCGATGACGCGCGCCAGCACAGTGTCGGCCCCCAGCGCGCGCAGCGCCGTGACCCGCCGCCAGCCTGAAATCAGCCCGTAGCGCGGCGCCTGGCCGGGATGGCTGCGGGGCAGTGCCAGCACATCGATGGGCATCTGCTGCCCGCGCGCCGCCAGGCTCTCGCGCAGCGCCGTCATCTCGCCCGCGTCCACCGCCAGGCGATCTCGGATCAGATAGTCGGTCACGATCCGGTCGAGCGGCAGCTTTTGCACGAGCCGCCCCTCGGCCCGCGCGGCCTCGAGCGCGCTTGTGACCTCGGCCAGGGCATTTGCGGCGGCGCTATCGCCCGCCACGGCCGCGATGGGCACCGATGATGGGGCAGCGACCCCGGCTGCCTTAACCTCGGGAGCTGCAGGCGGCGCAGCCGCAAAGGCCTCCACCGGTCCCAGTCTCTTGCGTTTGGCCATCTCGCGCCTCCTTTAGATGTTTCGCGCGCGAAACATTTCGCTCTTTGCGCTTACTGAGCCGCTACAGCAGCGTGCGCGGCCTTCTCATCGCGTTTCCAGGCCCCGTAGAGCAGCTTTTTGAACGCCGCATAGGTGGCATCAAAGGTTTCGCGCCCGCGGGCATAGGTCTCTCGATTGAAATCGCGGTAATCGGCCTCGTAGATGCCCGACACCTGCTCCCCCGCCTGGCCGATCAGGGCCGTCATCTCTTGCCGCTGGGGGCTGAGCGTGCGGCCCAGATAGGCCTGCATGAGCGCGGCAAGCTCGGCCTGCTGGGCGCCGTCATAGCGGGTGACCACGGCCTGCACCGCGTCCCATTCAAAGGCCAGCTCTTCACGGCCGAGCGCGCGGGCGGCCATATTCTCCCCCTCCTCGATGGAGGCGAAAGTGGCGTGCAGCATGTCAAAGAAGCGCCCCGTGGAATCGAATTCCAGGAACGAGGCACCCAGGGGCACAAGCAGGATGTCTGCAGCCGCCAGCCCGTTGATGGTGAGATACCCCAGGGCAGGCGGGGTATCGATGAAGACGATGTCATAGGCCTCGAGGATGCCATCCTCGGCCAGGCGATCGGTGAGCGCATCCCAAAGCTTCCAGCCACGGCCCGCATTATTGGCTGCCATGCGCCAGACGGGGATCTGAAACTCCGCCCAATAGAGGTTCAGCTGCGCGCCGATGAGATCGATATTGGGCCAATGGGTCTTTTGGATGAGATCGGGGACCGAGACCTTGAGCGCCTCGGCCAGCGTGTCATCGAGCGGGGCAGGGGCCTCCCCCCGGGTGACCCTGAGCGCGTTTTCGGCCTGCAAATGGGCCGCATAGTGCCGCGCCAAGAGCGGAAAGACGGTTTGCCATTCGTCAGCGGGGGTGCCGCCGAAGATGCTCGTCATGGAGCCTTGGCTGTCGAGGTCGATGACGAGCACTTTGTAGCCGTCGAGCGCGGCTGACATGGCCAGATGCGCGGCGGTGGAGGTCTTGCCCACGCCGCCCTTGAAATTGGCCACGGCACAGAGCTTTGCCGGCAGGCCCGCGGGTCGGTAGGGGGCGTATTCCTTGGCTTTCGACCCCTGGGCGCCGAAAAAGGCCCGCAAGCGCAGCACCTCGTCCAGCGTGAACCATTTCGCCCCGCCTTCGGTTTCCGCGCGGCCCTGGGGGAGATCCGGGTTCTGCTTCAGCACCCTTCGGAAATGCGGCGTGGCCACGGGGATGAGGTATTTGGTGATTTCCCAGGTCGAAAAGAGCCTGAGGCTTTTCGTGCCGCTCTCATCGAGGCCGCGGGTCAAAAGATCCGCGCGGCCTTGGGCACAGGCGGCGGCCATGGCCGCGAAATCCGCCGTTCCCGGCGCTTTTGGCAGGGCCGCTTCTTCAGCCTCCGCATCGATATTGAAATAGGGCGGAAGGCGGCCCAGCATGTCGGGGATGGCCATATCACTGCTCGATGTGCGTTGTTTTGGGTAAAATACGCAAAAAGGCAGCACATGGCTATGAAAACATTGCGCAGACGCTCGCTTTTCAATCTTCTAAGTAAAATCAGATGCTTACATCAGGAGATTTGTTTCTTTGTATCCCTTAGGCAACCAAGAAAAAAATCATTAGCTGTTATAATTGAGTTATTTGAGTGTTACGTGCCGTTGTCTTTCTCTCAAGTCTTTGGATTGTCGCCTGAATTCGCTCCTGACATGGGCTAGAGCGACTCTGAACCCCCGAAAAAGCGACTCTGAAACACCGCTCTACCGACTCCGATCCCCCGATGGTACCGGGTGACGAGAGCTGTGGATAACTCTAGGGTGGCGTCACTGAAACCACGAAGAATCAGACGGGTCAGAGCGCGCTGGACAGAACGCAGCGGGGCCGTCGGAGGCAGGGGATGACAGCAGAGGACGGGCTTTTGCCCGATCGATATCCGCAGCGGGATTTCTTTTCCTGCGACGTCTTCGACGCGATCCCAAAAGACGATCTCGCCACCATGGAGCACCCGGTCTTTTCGCTCTCGACCCGGCCGGACCGCCGCATTCTGCGCTACGCCCATAACGGGGTGGAGATCGAGGTGACGCCCAGCGTCAAAGGCCGCGCGACGATCCATGACAAGGACATCCTGATTTTCTGCATCTCCCAGCTCATGGTGGCGGTGAACGCCGGGCAGCCCACATCGCGCAGTCTGACGCTGCGCGCCCATGATCTTTTGACCGCCACCAACCGCGAAACCAGCGGTGATGCCTATCGCCGGCTGCGCGAAGCTTTCGAGCGCCTGGCCGGCACGCGCATCACCACCAATATCGAGACCGGAGACCGCCTGGTCACCACCGGTTTTGGCCTCATCGAAAGCTGGCAGATCGTGCGCAAAACCTCGGGCGGGCGCATGGTGTCGGTCATGGTGACGCTCTCGGAATGGCTCTATCGCGCCGTTTTATCGAAATCGGTGCTCACGCTCAGCCGGGACTATTTCCGCCTGCGTAGACCCTTGGAGCGCCGCATCTACGAGCTCGCGCGCAAGCATTGCGGGCGCCAGACCAGCTGGCGCTGCTCGGTGGATGTGCTGTTGAAGAAATCGGGCTCAGCCTCCCCGCGCCGCGTCTTCCGCGCGATGCTGCGCGAGATGATCGCCTCTGACCATCTGCCCGATTACGAGATGCTCGAGGAGCCCGGCGACATTATCGCGTTTCGGCTGCGCCAGAGCAGCGGGGGAGGGGACGGAGAGCTTACGGAGCGCCCCTGGGCACCCCCAGCGCTCGACGCCGACACGCTAGAGGCCGCGCGCGCCCTTGTTCCGGGGGCTGATATCTACGCGCTCGAGGCGCAGTGGCGCGGCTTTTGGGTGGCCTCTGGACGGCCCCGCCTGCGCAACCCGGGCGCGGCCTTCTTGGGATTTGTGAAGCGAAAGCGCGATCAGGGCAGCATATAGCCCCAAAGCACCGTCTGATTGGCAGCCAGATAGGCCGGATTGTTCTGGGCGCGGGCCTCAAACGTGACCGTGTCGCCAGCCGCCAGCGTCGTCAGCACCGTCGTTTGTGCCCCCGAAAGCCGGTCAAGCTGCCACCCGCCATTGAGCCCGGTGCTCGCCCCAAGAATGGCGCTGCCCCCGTTTTTGATGAGCCGGATGAAAAGCCGGCTATCTGGACTGCTATCGGTGGCATGGAGCGCGTTTGCCCCCAACACATAGGTCCCCTCATGGGGGGCGGTGAAGCGGTTCAAAACAGGGTCGAACGTGCCCAAAGGATCGAATTCTATGCTGTTGATGCCCACCTGCGTCCACTGTCCTACGGGCAGGTAATTGTCGTAATTGGTGAGCGCCTTGAATTTCGGGCGCTGGGGCTGGGCGGCGATACCGCTCACCGGGTCGATGCGCAGCGCGTCAGAAAACCCGACCCCGTCCGGCGACGTGGCGATGCGCAGCGCCTCTGACCCGAAAAAGCCCACAAGCGCCCGGGTCGTATAATCCGTCTGCAGCGCCAGCCCCGCGTCTTTGGTCGGGTCTTCGCGGTTGAGCGACTGAATCACCCCGCCCGAGCCGCCCTGGGCGGTGGGGGCCGCATCCCAAAGCGCCGCGTCAGCGCGCACCACAAACGGCGTCTGGGCCGAGGCCGTGGCCCCCAAGCCAAAGCGTGCCACATTGTCGAAATTCCCCAGTGGCCGGGTCCAGGCCGCCCCGTCAAAGACACTGAGATCCTGGGCGCCGAGGACCCAGGCCCGGGTACCCGCCCGCGGCGCCTCAAAGCGCCAGGTCCCAGTTTCATAAATCGCGATGGCGCCGTCCTGGCCCGCCCAAGCCCCCGTGGCGCCCGCCGCCACGATGTGGCGATCACCCTCGGTGGGGCTTGCAGGAGGCGCAGTGCGGTCATCATCGCTCACCGCCAGCTGCACCAGCGCATCGAGCACGCGCAGCGCCTCGTTATGGGTGACATGCTTTTGCGCCTGGGCGGCCTGGATATAGGGCAAACCAAGGATCGGAGAGTTCTGAGACATGGAAGACGCGCCTTTCGCCAAGCAGAAAACGGGCAGGAAGACCGGACAACCCGGATCGCGCGGGAGGGTGGCTTGGATGTGTTAACCACCTGAAAATCAGCCGCGCGGTGCGGTGGGTGACGCCGCCGATACTGATGAGCGCGATTGTCTATACCTCCGTCAGCCGGGGCGGTGACCAGGGGGTGAGCGGGAACAGCGGCACACATGTCGATCTGTGCTGGTGGCAGAATGACGAGGCAGGGCAGGGTGCTGCCGCGCGCGAGTTGAGCTATTCCAAGGGGGCGTGGCAGTTCCGTAGGAGCGAAGAATCAGAGACTGTTCCGGCGGGAAATGCATATAACCAGCCCGCGCCGCCGTGTCCGGCCTGGCTAGATCGCAAGGGTACGTCGCTCCTGCCTGAGACTTACGCCGCCGCCCGTGGCCAACACCGTAGCTACGCCGTCGAGGCCGAGTGGCGGAACTGCTCCATTACAAAAGGCACGAAGTGCAAGCCGGGCAGCGCCTTACTTGGTCTCCTTCACAAGTATGCAGTAGCTCATCCGCTAGAAGCGGCGCGGCGACGTGTTCAAGCCTGAAATGATGAAATCAGCGATGCCAACTGCTTGCTGTGCATGCGGGAGTTTATCTGTCTCTGGCACAGTCTTTTTCCGCGGTTTAGTTTGCCTTGACGCCCTCCAATGGCTGTTTAGAACTTCATGTGGATGTATTTTCTTAGGCATTGAGCTTTATGAATAGTGCTGTGGAAATCTCCATTCTCGTTGTCAGTTACAACACGCGGGATATGACCCTTGAGTGTCTGCGCTCAGTCGTGGCGGAAACGTCGGTGCCATACGAATTGATCGTCGTGGACAATCAGTCCAGCGATGGTTCCGCCGAGGCGATTGCTGCAGAGTTTCCCGATATCGTGCTGATCCGGGCAGAGGAAAATTACGGCTTTGCCAAAGGTAATAACGTGGCGGCAGACCAAGCTCGCGGCCGCTATCTGTTGCTGCTTAACCCTGACACCGTGGTTCTGGACCGGGCGATTGACCGATTGCTGGACTACGCGGGCCGTGTCCCTGATGCGCGCATCTGGGGTGGGCGCACGCTCTATGGCGATGGCAGCCTCAATCCGGGCTCTTGCTGGCGCCGGTTAAACCTGTGGAATATTTTCTGTCGCACCTCCGGGCTGACCGGTATTTTCCCGCGGAGTCCTGTGTTTAACTCAGAAGCCTATGGCGGCTGGGATCGCGGAACCGAACGCCAGGTCGATATCGTCTGTGGATGCTTTCTGCTGATCCAGCGCGAGGATTGGCAGGCTCTGGGCGGCTTTGATCTGCGGTTTTTCATGTATGGCGAAGAGGCCGATCTTTGCCTGCGTGCGATCCACCAATTGGCCGCTGCTCCTCAAGTCACGCCCGATGCGACGATCGTGCATTATGGTGGTGCCTCCGAAAAAGTACGCAGTGACAAGATGGTGCGGCTGCTCAGCGCTAAGAGCGAACTGATCAAACGCCACATTCCCTGGCCGGCGCAACCCTTGGCCCGTGGGTTGTTCCGCTATTGGCCTTATACCCGTAAGTTGGCCACCGGTCTGCGCGCGGCCAGCAGCGACAGTGCAGATGTATGGCGAGAAATCTGGAACCGCCGCAGCGAATGGCAGAACGGCTATTCGGACAGATCCTAGACCTTATGTCGCCGGCGCACGCAGACATGATGGCCCAAAAAGCAGCACTCGAGACACCGCGCGCCGCGCCACAGGACAAACCTGCCGGTTTCAAGTTCTCGGGGGCGGAACCCTGTGCTAATACGCTGTTGATAACCCGGCTGTTCGCGGATCACCAAGCGGCGCGCGTAGCTTACAATTTTGCATGATTTCTCACCCCAAAGTCCCTAACCTCTTTGTCATAGGTGCGCCCAAAGCAGGGACAACGTCGCTATTTCAATGGCTCGGCGATCATCCGGCAGTGGGTAAGAGCACCGAGAATGAACTACGCTACCTCATGGACCGGGACGATCCGTTGTGCCGCAACGACGGTTTCCACACGGAGGGCCTTGAAGGTTACGGCCGGTTTTATCACAACAGTCTGGCTGACAGCGGTATCCGCTATCTAATTGATGTCTCACCACAATATTACTACCAAGACACGGCGTTTTCGGTGATCAGCAATATGCCCGACAGCCATGTCATCATGCTGTTGCGCAAACCCTCAAAGCGGATTTACTCGCTCTATAATTATTCGAAAAACAACAAGGTCGCACTGCAGGCGGATATGGGTTTTGCGGACTTTGTCGACGAGGTCCGGCGCGGCGATGCCTCCGATATCCTGCGCCACCGTCCGATGCTGCGTTTTGCCATCAAGCACAGCGAATATGCCAGCTACATCCGCAAATGGCAGTCTGTGGTTTCCCGCGATCGCCTGCACATCTATCTGTTCGAAGACGTATTTCATGACCCGCGCACCATGCTGTGCCAGATCGCCGATGATCTGGGGCTCTCCGGCGCGTTCTACCACAGCTATGGGTTTCCCGCGCAAAACCAAAGTTATGCTGTGCGCAACCGGCGTTTGCACAAGGCGCTGCACCGATCGCGCAAACGGATACCGGACTGGTTGCGCAAATCGATGAAAGCCGCCTATCTGATGGTGAACACTCGAAAACTCGACACATCTATGCCGGATGCGGATCGCGACGTCCTGGCCCAGCTTGACGCGGAATTTGTCGAGACCGAGCGTGAGATCGCTGAGATGTTGGGACGCGGCACGCCGATCTGGTAAGACCCGGGGACCTAGCCCGCCACTACCGCGAATTCCGGATCGAGCCCTAGGCCGCGGATCTCAGCAGTGATCTCGGCCTCGTAGAGCGCGTTCGAGATCAGCACTAAATCCGGCTGCAGATCGCGCAGCGCCTCTGGAGCCACTACGGGCAGCGCTACGCCCGGGGCAAAGAGCCCGTGTTTGCGCGGGTTGAGATCGACCAGCGCCGCTAGGGAGGCTGCCGCCGTGCTGCCAAGCGCGTTGGCAAAGGTGATGCCTTTGGAACCGGCGCCCCAGATCACCGCCTTGCCCGACATCTCCGACAGGCGCTTGCGCCAGATGGCAAGCTCGCCCTCGGCCGCGGTGGTAAAGGCGTCGGCATCGGCGATCACATTTGCGGTGTCCGACGGCAGATGGTCGGGCGCGGGCGCGGTGGGGCGGGCCTCCAGCATCAGGAACTGGCCATCATAGCCTTCTCGCATCGAGACCGGTGCGAACCCGGCACGGCGGAAGGCGGTCTCCATCGCCGGGGCGGTCCAATAGCCCACGTGTTCGTAGATTACATCCCACATCGATACCGCGCGCAGCATCCACCCGGCATTGGGCACTTCGAAATAGACCGGAACGTCGCGCGTGCCGATGGCGCGCCGGATGTCGTGGAGGAGCGCCATCGGCGCGTCGAGATGTTCGAGCACGTGGCGGCACATAATGGCATCGAAAGGCCGGTCGAGCTGATCGGAGCGAAAATACTCTGGAACGATCTCGACGCCCTCGCGTGCTGTAAAGGGGCTGTCGATCCCCGCCATGCTGGGGTCAAAGCCCGTTGCTGTTGCGGCGCCATGCTTGACCATCAAATCCAGCATGTGACCGTCTCCGCAGCCGATCTCAAACACGTGTTTGCCCCTGAGGTCGAAGCGGTCCACCAGCCCCTGCGCCAATCCATCGGCGAAGGCCCGGAATTTAGGAGAGAAATGCAGTGCGTTCTCGTAGCCCGGGGCGTAGACCATGCGTTCGGGCTCGAAGGCCGCATTCCAGATCATCCCGCACCCCGCGCTGCGCACGAGGGCGACATCTCCTGCCGGTGCCGCGGTAGCCGCCTCTGCGTCTGGCCACAGCTGGTTGCAGATCACCGGCACATTGCCGAGCGTGAAGACCGGGGTGATCTCGGTGCTGCCGCTCACGGGGCATGCGCTACGCAAGCTCATCAGACCGCCACCAGCTCGGGCGAGAGGCCCATTTTGGCCAGAT
>JBCCNY010000118.1:0-8635 GCA_039025595.1 Pseudomonadota bacterium
AGGACGGCAACATGGGCATCGACACCGTCGGCGTGGTCGGCGCGGGCCAGATGGGCAACGGCATCGCGCATGTCATGGCAATCGCGGGCTACGAGGTTCTGCTCAACGATGTAAAGCAAGACGCGCTCGACCGCGGGATCGTCGCGATCCGCGGTAACATGGAACGTCAGGTCAAGCGCGAGAAACTGAGTGCCTCGGATATGAACGAAGCCCTGGCCCGTATCACAACAACCCTTACCCTCAGTGATCTGGGGCAGACCGACCTGGTCATCGAATCCGCCACAGAGCGGGAAACGATCAAACAAGCGATTTTCGAGGATCTCGTCCCACATCTCAAACCCGGAACGATCCTCACCTCAAACACGTCGTCCATTTCCATCACGCGCCTGGCGAGTCGAACGGACCGACCCGAAAAATTCATGGGCTTCCATTTCATGAACCCAGTGCCCGTCATGCAACTTGTCGAGCTCATTCGCGGGATCGCCACAGATCAGCCTACTTTCGAGGCGTGCCATGCTGTGGTTAACAAGTTGGGTAAAACAGCTGCCACGTCAGAGGATTTTCCAGCCTTCATCGTTAACCGGATCCTGATGCCAATGATAAACGAGGCGGTCTACACTCTCTACGAGGGCGTGGGAAATGTAACCTCGATCGACACATCTATGAAACTGGGCACCGCCCATCCGATGGGCCCGCTGGAACTGGCAGATTTCATCGGTCTGGACACGTGTCTTGCGATTATGAACGTGCTGCATGATGGTCTGGCGGACACAAAATACAGGCCGTGCCCTCTTCTGACAAAATATGTCGAAGCCGGTTGGCTTGGCCGCAAAAGCGGGCGCGGGTTTTACGATTACCGTGGCGAAGAGCCGGTGCCGACACGCTGAGGCGTGTCTCACTCGACTGTATGTCCGTTTGCGGGCGAAAGGCTAAGGCTCGCGATAAACGGAGAGCCCGCGGTTGCCACTTAACCGGATTTTTGGTTGGCCAGACTGAGCGTATGGGCCCGAAGCCAAGTCATAAAGCCGCGCGGGTCGCTTTCCAACATGGTCATTTTATCCGCTGCGATAGGGGAACCCACGACAGGGATTTGTGGTCTATTACAGCTCTTGACGACTTCATGCAGCAAAAAGCTCTGCCGAAGTGTAGGAGAGATCCGATTTGCGATTTGATAGACCCTCGAATTCGCACCGGAAAAGTAGATCGGCACGATCTGCGCTTCCGACCGGCGGATCATCTGCGCCGTGAAAACGGCCCATTCACGCTCGATGGCAGGGCCAAACATCGTATCACTTGAAGCGACGACACCCGACGGAAAAACACTGATCAGTCCGCCCTCTTTCAGATGAGCCATAGCTTGCGAGCGCATTTCAACCGATTTTCTCTGCGCATCAGGTTCGTGTGGGAACGGTACTGAAATCATATAAGACGCCGCGACTTCATCTATGCCCGTCAACAAAGCCCGCGTGAGAATCTTGTAATCCGTCCGCCTCCGGCCGATGAGATCTGCCAAGATCATCCCATCGACAAGCCCGTGCGGATGATTGGCGACAACAACAACTGGTCCGGTGCGCGGGATCTGATCGATCTGGGATTGGGGCGTCAACAGATCGATGCCCATCGTATCTAGCGCTGCGCGCCAGAAGGCTTGCCCAGTCGGTGCGCCTTTTTTCTCGAATTCCCGAATCATCTTCAGGATCTTCACCTTGCCTGTGATCCATTCCACCGCCCGGATCGTCAGCGCGGTCGTCGAACTGTCAAACGTATTGGCGTAGGTCAGGCTGCGTCGATCATACTTTGACGGGACCATAGGGGCGAGGTCCTGCTGCACAGGACTTGTTGCATTGAGACTTTTGCGAACCTGCTCCACACCCACCTCCTCTGTCTTTACACGCGATGCGCCTACATATTCTCACCGAAGCGATTGGCCACAAGCCTTGATAGCGCTTCTGCCAAGGGTTCTGCATCGGGGCCCCAGACACGCACGTCAATAGTCTTTCCTTTAGACGCTGCCAACATCAAGAGGCCCATGATGCTATCTGCGTCGGCAGATTGTCCTTCGTGAGTGATTTCCGCACTCGCATCGAAACCCTCGACAACCTCTACGAGTTTTGCCGCCGCACGGGCATGCAGACCTTTTTCGTTCACGATTGCAAGCTGACAGGTGATTTCGTCGGTCATAGGTGGGATGTCCTGGTCTAAGTCAATCGTTCAGTCTGACTGAACCTCATGGGAATCAATGTACTTTCGGCCAGCTTCGAGAGCGACACGAACCGCGTCAGAGACAGACAGATGTCGGCTCGAGGTCAGCTTCAGTAGCATAGGCAAATTGGCTCCGTAGAGAATTCGACGATCGGCGGGCTGACACGCTTTTAATGACAAGTTGGAGGGTGAGGCGCCAAAAACATCGGTCACGATCAGCACGCCATCGCCTTTGTCGACACTATCGGCAGCCGTGCAAATCTCCGCCTGTTTTGCCTCTCGATCAGAATCACCCTCTACGGCAATCGCCACAAGACCAGTCTGCTGGCCCAGCACATGTTCAATTGCTTTCAGATACCCGTTCGCCAGACCACCATGGGCGACGATCACGATACCGATCACGACAGTTTACCCTTTTTGTCCGCGACCGCCCCGACCAATCCAAGCCGTTCCAGTTCGTGATGTCTTATAGACACCTGCCAGTCGCTCTCTGCAAGGGTGCGAGAGACTGTTTCAGCTACACAAACGCTCCTGTGCTGACCCCCGGTACACCCAAAACCGATCGACAAATATGCCTTACCTTCATCGCGGTAGGCCGGAAGAAGTTCGAGAACCAGTTCGGTCACACGAGACACAAAACGGGTGCATTTTTTGTCTGCGAAAACAAACTCCGTGACATTAGGATCCCGACCATCGAAATCGCGCAGGTCCGGTTCCCAATATGGGTTTTTCAGAAAACGACAATCAAAAACCATGTCCAGGCCGCGCGGTAGACCACGCTTGTAGCTGAACGAATGCACAGAGACAGCGAGCCTTCGCTGGGTCTTGGGATCAAACCAGCGCACGAGCTCAGAACGCAAATCATGAGGCGTCAATGAAGAGGTGTCGATCAGCACATCGGCGCGGGCGCGGATAGGTCCAAGCAAATCAAATTCACGCTCTATCCCGATCTCGGGCGTCTCTGCAGGAGCCAGCGGATGGCGTCGACGTGTTGCAGAATACCTGCGAACCAGTTCTTCGAGACTGGCATCCAGGTACAGAAGCTGCATTGGATTTTGCTGGTCTTCCCCTCGTTGGTCGATCACCTCGATGAGCCCCAGAGTGGAAAAATCCCGATTGCGCGCATCTAAACCAAGCGCCAGCGGTCTCGTTGGCTTTTGGTTTTCAAGAAGGCTTGGCAGCAATGAAAGCGGCAGGTTGTCGATCGCTTCAAAGCCCATATCCTCTAGACTTTGGATCGCGGTCGTCCGTCCAGCGCCAGACGGGCCGGTCACAAGGATTATGCTTGGCGCGGTTTCTTTCATTACCGTTAGCCTAGTCATCCCAATCGAACCTTCCGCCCTGAAGATACAAAGCGACAGCGGCTGGAAAATGCGGTGTGTTCGATTTTCTGATGACCGGTACTGAAAGGCCAAGCAAGGTCTCGCACCGTGGAACAGGTAGCCGCTCTTTTTCCTCTTTTGCCAGATCCACCACCAGCGCCAGCGGCGCCGACACTGTGCTGGGAACGTTCAGGAGTCCGACATATCTGGCTTCGATTTTGTTTTTCAAGGCCTTGGGCGCCATCGCGACAAGGCTTCCGTCGCGACGACACAAGTGTGTTCGGTCATCCGCGACGAGTACAGCGCCCAGAGCAAGTAACTGCAGAGCAAGTCCCGATTTGCCGCTACCCGAAGGTCCTTTAAACAATGCCGCCTGCCCAGCCATCGCAACCGTTGTAGCATGAAGAATGAGAGTATCTTGCGAACTGTACGGGTTTCGGGACGGGCTCATTTCCGCGCCCCTTACGATCAGACCGGCAAGCCGACTACAAAACGTGCGCCAAGAGGATCCGAGGTAATGTCCGCGTCTGTGGGACGAATGTTCTCTGCCCAGATCACACCATCATGGGCTTCAACAATCTGCTTTGAAATGGACAGGCCTAAACCTGAGTTGTTCCCAAAATCACTGGCGTCGCGCTGAGAATAAAACCGCTGAAAAATCTTGGTCAATGCTTGCTCCGGAATACCTGGCCCCGTATCTTCAACGACGACGACCACGCGATTTTCACGGCGACGGGTCCAGACCCGGATTGCATCGCCATCCTCGCAGAAAGAAATTGCGTTTGTGATCAGATTGACAAAGACCTGCGCCAAGCGACCTTCGAGGCCGGTCAGAATAATCGGATCGCGCGGGAAATCAGTGATGAATTCGACACCCTTTTTCTCGGCTTCTTCGCCGAGATAATCAGACAGGTTCTGCAGCATGATGAGCAAGTCGAACGGCTGCTGGTCTTCTTTTACAAGCTCGCTGTCGAGGCGCGACGCATTTGAGATGTCGCTGACGAGCCGATCGAGGCGCCTTACGTCATGCTCGATCACATTAAGAAGTTTCTCGCGTTGGTCGTCACGTTTTGCGACACGTAACGTTCCGACTGCCGATCGCAGGCTAGCCAAAGGATTTTTGATCTCGTGAGCGACGTCAGCCGCGAATTGTTCGTTCCCCTCAATCCGGTGGTATAGCGCCGTGACCATACCGCGAAGGGCACCGGACAAACGGCCAATCTCATCGGGTCGCGCGGTCAGATCGGGTATACGGATACGCCCGTTTTTTCCGGTGTTCCGGCTTCCGCGATTCCCGCCGACCTCTGCCGCCGCCGCGAGCTCCGCCAGTGGATTGGCGATCGTGGATGCCAGAATAAGGCTTAGTCCGACCGAAACCAGTGTCGCCACCAGAAACATCTGAAGGACACGTTCGCGTTCGATGCGCGAGAGCTTGTCAATTTCTCCGGACGCGTTGGCAAGAGCGACAACACCGATCGGAGACCCATTATGTACAATCGGCGTCGCGACCGTAAACACGGTCACTCCACCCGTTTCTCCGCGATTTGTCGTGGTCTGCCCGCCCATCGCATCGTCTATCAAGGCCCGTGCCTGATCTTCTAGGCTCAGAAGCCGGTCCGCCTGCAAGACCCCGGAAAACGGCGCTGAGAGAGTCTCCCAGAACCGGTTCAAAGCGTCCGTTATCACGGTTGGACTGTTTTCAGCCACGCGGTTTCCTACCAAGACGACGGTGCCTTCGGCGCGCCCCGTCAGTTTGGTGTCGGCGTCGAACACGAAAACTTCGTTACCTCTTTGGATATCAAGACCCTGCAGCGTGCGTTCAACAAGCGCTGCGTCAATTGCAAAATTCAAAGAATCCTGTGCAATACCGGCCTGCGCTTCGAAGACATCCGCGATCAATTCAACATCGGCGTGCAAACTGTCAGCCCGTTGCTGCGCCAAACCGTCGCGAGAGGCACTCAAATAGAGAATACCGGCGACCAGCACATTCAAGGCGATCAGGTTGAAGGTAATAATCTTGCGGGTAAGAGACCCACCGCTCCCGCGCGAGATGTATCCTCTTCGCGCTCGGCGGATACGTACCTCTTCCTCAACGACATTGTCGGGCGCGACAAAATCATCGCCCAGAACAACACCATCGTCGTCGTGCGAGTGATCGCGAAGATGATAACCTTCAGCGAGGGACATAGCGCTTGGTTTTACTCTTCGTTGTAACGGTAGCCAATGCCGTAAAGCGTCTCGATTGCAGTAAATTCCGGATCCGCCATACGAAGCTTTTTGCGCAGACGCTTAATGTGGCTATCGATTGTGCGGTCATCGACATAGACTTGATCGTCGTAGGCGACATCCATCAACTGATCGCGGCTCTTGACGAAACCTGGCCGCAGAGCAAGAGCTTGAAGCAGCAGGAATTCTGTCACTGTAAGGGACACATCCTGCCCTTTCCAACTCACAGAATGCCGCAGAGGATCCATGCGCAGATCGCCGCGCTCAATGACTTTTGCATCCTCGGTCTCGGCAACGATCGTGCCATCCGCTGCGTCCTGGCGTCGCAACAAAGCCCGGATGCGTTCGACCAACAACCGCTGCGAAAACGGTTTCTTGACATAGTCATCCGCGCCCATCCGCAGACCCAAAACCTCGTCAATCTCATCGTCTTTGGACGTCAGAAAAATTACCGGCATAGAGCTTTTCTGACGCAGGCGCTGCAACAGGTCCATTCCGTCCATGCGCGGCATCTTGATGTCGAGAACAGCCATATCCGGAAGCTTTTTGCTGAAAGCATCAAAGGCCTGCTGGCCATCATTATACGTATCAACTTCGAAGCCTTCCGCTTCGAGTGTCATTGACACCGATGTCAGAATGTTTCTGTCATCGTCCACAAGGGCGATTTTTGACATTATGTTATCCTTGTACTGCTCGTTTCGCTTTTTTTCGCCACTATGCGCGTTTCAAACGGTCACAATCAATCCAAAAGTGCGAATCACCGCCAACTCAAGACGTAGTTGTCGCGAAAATATCTTAGTAATGGCTAAATTGTTTCAGTCTTGTGTGGCTTAATAATGGCAGCTTTGAGCACAGAAATGGCCCAAAAAACCGATTTATGATGCGACCGAGCGATACGATTGTAAGAGCGACAACGTGGTTGCGCTAACATGTTGAAGCCTGCTGTTCACATATCAAACCGTCGTGTTAAGAGGCCGCGTGAAGTGTGGTATACCAGCACATACCGCCTTTTTTGGTGAAAATTCTATGGTAGGCCTTCTGACAGGCTGAGAGAAAATTAAGGAACGTGTGTTATGGCAATTGGACGAGTAAATCCGAAATTTCGCCTCGAAGATCAGGGCATCGATGGGTTGGGGCAGGTGCATTACAACCTGATTGAACCAGCACTTGTTGAAGCAGCATTGCAGCATGGCGAAGGAAAGCTGGGGCGCGGCGGCACGTTTTTGGTGTCCACAGGCGCTTTCACGGGACGCTCCCCCAAAGACAAGCATGTGGTGCAGACCGACGATGTCGCCGAACACATCTGGTGGGACAACAACGCCCCGATGACACCCGCCGCCTTCGACACGCTTCACAAAGATATGCTCGCTCATATGAAGGGCCGAGACTATTTTGTTCAGGATCTGACCGCGGGCGCGGATCCTTCGCATGCCATCAATGTGCGTATGATCACAGAACTGGCGTGGCATGGGCTCTTTATCCGTCACATGCTGCGTCGTCCCGAGCGTGAGGCACTAGACCGGTTTGTCGCCGACTTTACCGTGATCAATTGCCCAAGCTTCAAAGCGGATCCAAAACTTCACGGCTGTCGGTCAGAAACGGTCATTGCCCTGAATTTCGAACGAAAGCTGATCCTGATCGGGAATACCGAATATGCCGGTGAAAACAAGAAATCTGTGTTTTCACTGCTGAACTACCTGTTGCCGGAAAAGGGTATCATGCCAATGCATTGTTCGGCCAACCACGCAAAGGGCAATCCGGTCGATACGGCTATCTTCTTTGGTCTGTCCGGCACCGGGAAAACCACTTTGTCCGCTGATCCCGAGCGCATTCTGATCGGCGATGACGAGCATGGCTGGTCGGATCGCGGCACCTTCAACTTTGAGGGCGGCTGCTATGCCAAGACCATCAGCCTCGACCCTGAAGCTGAGCCGGAGATTTACGCTACGACCGGAAAATTCGGAACCGTGATCGAGAACATGGTCTACGATCCCGAAACTCTTGAATTGGACTTCGAAGACGACTCGCTCACCGCCAACATGCGGTGCGCCTATCCGATGCACTACATTTCCAATGCGTCGGACTCCGCGCTTGGCGGACATCCCAAGAATATCATCATGTTGACCTGCGATGCGTTCGGTGTGTTGCCGCCGATTGCACGGCTGACGCCTGCCCAGGCAATGTATCACTTTCTTTCGGGCTTCACGGCCAAGGTGGCGGGAACCGAAAGGGGCCTGACAGAGCCGGAGCCGACCTTTTCCACCTGTTTCGGCGCCCCCTTCATGCCGCGGCGGCCCGAAGTCTACGGCAACCTGCTGCGCGAGAAGATCGCAAAACACGGTGCCACATGCTGGCTGGTGAACACGGGATGGACGGGTGGTGCGTATGGCACAGGCTCGCGTATGCCGATCAAGGCCACTCGTAATCTGTTGACCGCGGCGCTTGATGGCTCTCTGAGCAAGGTCGATTTCCGCAAGGATGAGAATTTTGGCTTTGACGTGCCGATCAACGTCCCCGGTGTGCCCGAGGTTCTGCTGAACCCGCGCCGGACATGGGGTGATCCGGACGGATATGACGCGCAGGCCCGCAAGCTCGTAGAGATGTTTGCAGACAATTTTGCGCAGTATCTGCCCTATATCGACGATGATGTGAAAGCCGCAGCAATTAGCTAGGATGAACGCTGACTCGCGTTCCGAAGACGCGTCGCCGGGGACGACGACATCGTAGTACGAGACAAATATGCGTAGCTCGAAACTTGTTCATGTGGTCAGCGCGCATGCCGCGGGCGAGGTCGGCGACGTTATCGTCGGAGGGGTGGAACCGCCCCCCGGCGAGACTGTTTGGGACCAGCGCGACTGGATTGCACGCGATGACACGCTCCGCCG
>JBCCNY010000119.1:0-8623 GCA_039025595.1 Pseudomonadota bacterium
AGAACGCGCACGCGGCTGGCGCCGAGGTTGAAGGCCGCCTCCTCCATCGTCTGGTCGAACTTGCGCAGACGTGCGGTGATGACCAGAGAGGTGATCGTGGTGATGAAAGAAAACTGACCCAAAACGACCAGCAAAAGCCCGGGCCTCAGAAATTCGATCTCGTAGTTGAAGGTCTCTTCCACGCCATTGGCGACTGTGCTGGCCAGCACGAGGATCGAGATCCCCAGTATGACGCCGGGAATGACCAGTGGCACGATCATCAGAATGTAAAAGAAGTTCTTGTAGGGAAACTGGACGCGGACAAAGAGAAACGCGTTGCAGGTGCCGACAAAGACCGAGAGCGCTGCCACCATGGTGGCAATGACAAACGAGTAATACAGCCCACGCAGCAACCGCCTGTCGTGGAACATGCCAAGCTTAGGCTCGGTGTCATTGAAGAACCAATCCAGCGTAAATCCCCGCCACGGCAAGGCGGGAAACACCGAGTCGTTGAAGGCGAAGGTTCCCGCAGCAATCAAAGGTGCTGCAAGGAAGACAAAGAAGGCCAGAACATAGAGGCGATAGCCAAAGAGGAAGGCGGGATTGCGTCGCTGTGCCATGGCTACCTCAACTCTTGGCCACGGTGCTGGACAATGTCTGACCCGATAGTTTCAGACCCAGCCAGACCACCAGAGATGTGAAAAACAGCAGCAGAAACCCGAAAGCTGCTCCTGATTCCCAATTGTAGCGGCTGATGAATTGCTCGTAGATCTGCTCGGTGAACCAACTTGAGTTCTTGCCGCCCAGCAGGATCGGGGTGAGGTAACTGCCCGCGGTGAGCATGAAGACCACGATACATCCCGACACGATGCCGGGCATTGCGTAGGGAATGATAATCCGGCGCAGCACGGTGGGACCGTTGCCGCCGAGGTTATAGCCCGCCTCGATCATTGCGTCGTCCATGCCATCAAGCGTGGAGACGAGCGGCACGATCATGAACAGGATCACGGTGTAGACCAATCCCATGATGACGGTGGCATCATTGTAAAGAAATTCAATCGGCTCGCTGACAAGCCCGCTCCATTGCAAGGTGCTCGAAACAACCCCCGTCTCACGCAGAAGGAGGATCCATCCGAATGCACGGATCAGATCGCTGACCCAGAGCGGAATGAGACAGAGCAGAAAGAGCGCGCCCTTAGAGCGTTTGCCCGCGATTTTGGCGATGTAATAGGCGATCGGAAATCCGATCAGCAGTGCCAGCACCGTCACCAGGAGGGACATCGATCCAGTGCGCAGCAGCGTGTTCCAATAGATCGGCTCCTGCGCAAACTCGATGTAATTGGCGAAGCTGAATTCGTAGACCCGCGGCGCGACTTTATCCCGCAGCGAAATCGCCACCATGCCGATATGCGGCAGGATAATCAGCAATATGATCCACAAGGCGAAGGGTGCAAAGAGCAGGATAAAGGACAGGCGCGAGATATCTTTTTGCATGATATCTACGCTGCAAAACACATGGTTTGTTCAGCTGGCCAGGACAGTTGAACCGGATCGCCCGGTCTGAGGTCGTCGGTGCCGCCGGTCAGGACGATATCGGCCTCAATCAGCTCTTTGCCCGGCCCACGAACGAGAATACGGCTGTTGGCCCCGTTAAAGAGGAGGCTGTCGATGACACCTTCCAGCGTGTTTTCGTCCGCGGGAACCTGTGTCACGTCAATCGGACCGAGCTTTCGCGTGCGTATGAATTCGGGCCGCACATAGACGGTTAAGGCATCACTGGCAGCGGCCGATACCGGACCACGGACAATGCCTTTCATTGCCAGTCCGGTTTCGGTGATGAGTTCGACCTTGTCGCCATCCACGGCATCGGCCTTGCCCTGCCAGTGGTTGTTGTCGCCCACAAAGCCTGCCACGAAAGCGGTTTTGGGGTCGTGATAAAGCCCCTGCGGTGTGCCTATCTGCTCGAAGCGTCCGTCGTTCATGATCGCGACGTTGTCGGACATGACCAGCGCCTCGGACTGATCGTGGGTGATGTAGATAAAGGTCGTGTCAAACTGGTGCTGCAGCAGCTTGAGCTCGATCTTCATCGCTTCGCGCAGTTTAAGATCCAGGGCGCCAAGCGGTTCGTCGAGTAAAAGCACATCCGGATCGAGCACCATGCACCGGGCAATGGCGATGCGCTGTTTCTGGCCGCCGGATAACTGATTGATCTCGCGACGTCCGACATCGGGCAACGCGATGCGTTCCAGCACATCGCCAACCTTGCGATTGATCTCCTGAGTGCTTTCGCCCTTGCACCGCAATCCATACGCGATGTTTTCAAACACGTTCATCATCGGGAAGAGCGCAAGATGCTGGAATACCATCTTCACATTTCGCTTGTTGGGCGGCGTGCTCAGCACCGATTTTCCTTTGATGAAGATATCGCCATCGCTGGGATCCTCGAACCCCGCGATCATGCGCATCAGCGTCGTCTTCCCGCATCCCGAAGGGCCGAGGATGGAAAAGAATGACCCTTTCGGTATCTCAAATGAAACGTCCTCTACGGCGCGCACATCGCCGAAACGCTTTGAGACACTAACGCATTCGAGATCGTTGTCCGCTGTCAAATCAAGTCATCCGTGGCGCGCAAAGACGGGCAATAGCGAACGCGGCACGAGCAAAGTGCCAATGATGCCGCGTTCTTTGTTAAGAAAGGCGTCTCAGCCTCCGGTGGCCGCCTTGATCTTCTCCAGCGCCTTGCCTTCCATATCCTCAACACCCGGCGGGATATTAGCGAAGAACTTCAGATTGGAGATGTCTTCTTCGGTGAAGGCGGCGTTGACGGCGGCTTTCTTGTCTTCAGGCAGCAGATCATTGCCCCCATTGACCGCCGCAATCGCGCCAGAGCTGGCCGACATGATCTTTACGTTCTCGGGCTCGAGCACGAAGTTGATCCATTTATAGGCCGCGTCATCCGCCTTGCCCTTGCGCGGTATAGCAAAGGTATCGATCCATGTCAGCGCGCCGGTTGCGGGCGGAACGAAGACGATGTTGGGATTTTCGCCATAGAGCTTATAGGCTGTTGAATCCCATGTCTCGGATGCCACGATTTCTCCCGAGAGCATCAGTGCCGACAGATCATCGCCACCCTGCCAATAGGCCTTGATATTGTCTTTGCAGGCAATGAGCTTCTCGGTCACTTTGTCGAGGATTTCCTGATACTTATCCAGATCGGAATAGGCGGCAAACGGATCTTCGCCCATCGCATAGGCCGTTCCCAGAAGGATCGTCCGCTTCAGGCGCATTGAGGTCTTGCCCTTGTATTGCGGATCACACAGATCGCCCCAGCCCGCGAAGTCCGGCGCGACGCTTTTGTCGGCCATCAGTCCCGACGTGCCCCATTGATGCGGGACGGCAAAGACCTCGCCCTCAATTGTGGTGTTTTCTTTCACGCTGCTCA
Source organism: Pseudomonadota bacterium (assembly GCA_039025595.1). Classification (GTDB taxonomy): domain Bacteria; phylum Pseudomonadota; class Alphaproteobacteria; order Rhodobacterales; family Rhodobacteraceae; genus Roseovarius. The sequence goes on from JBCCNY010000119.1 coordinate 3,422, forward strand.
GATGAACATCTGTCATCACCGAGGTGTCGATCTGCGACAAGTCTAGCGGCTTGTAGATGTCGTATTCGAGCTGTGCCGCGAAAATCCGGTCGTGACTGGGCTGGGCCAGATCAAAACCTGCTCCACCGGTGGCGCGAAGTTTCGCGATCATTTCTTCGTTGTTGGAAAAGGTGACCTCGACGGTGATGTCGGGATACTTCGCCTCGAACTTTTCGATCAGCTCATCTGGTGCATAGGACCCCCATGTGAGTAACCTAAGGGTCGTATCCGCACTGGCAGGCAGAGCAGTGCTTAATATTGTAGCCGATAGCAGGCTCGAAAAAGCTAGTTTAAAACGCATTTTATTCTCCCGTTGATGCCCCATGCGTATGAATGACGATGGGTCTTATGAACGATAAGTCTGGATCGCGGGGGGAGGCAAGCGCGAACGGCCACTGATTGGCGGTTTCAACGTCAGGTGGCGGCACATGACGGCGCGGTGCACGTCTGAATTCAGTCGTCGATCCACACCTGATGGAGGTGCAGCTCTCGAAACTGGCTGCGGCTGTAGTTTCGCACCTGCTTCGTATGGTGCAGCGTTTGATTGCGCCAATAAGGTTGCACGATGATGCCACTGTCCCGAAGTATGGTTTGTAGTCGCCCGCACAGTTTCTGCCGGGTTTCGGTTTCGACGGTGCCGAGCGCCCGTTCCAGCACGCTATCAAATTCCGGATCGCTGAAACCCGTTTCATTCCACGCTGCATTCGATTTGTAGGCCAGTGCAAGGACCTGTACGCCAAGCGGGCGACCGCCCCAGCTTGTGGTGCTGAACGGGTAGCTTTTCCATCCGTTCCAGAAGGATTCACCGGCGATAATCGTGCGTTTCAGGTTGAATCCGGCGCGCCGGATCTGGCCGCCAATAGCGTCCGTGGTCAATGTACGCCAATCCCCGTCAATCGAGATGAGTTCTACCTCGACATCTGCCAGACCCACGGAGCGCGCCAGTTCAAGCGCCCGCTTCGGATCTGCCCTGAAGGGGGGCAGTTCGGTATACTCTGGATGCGACGGCGCCACATGGTCGTTTGACGCGATGATACCGTCATTGTTATGGCCCAAGGCAAGGACGGTCGCTTGATCGACGGAGAGCTGTATCGCCTTTCTGAAGGTCGCATTGTCGTAGGGGGGCGTATCGACCCGCATTCGGGCCACGATTGTATTGGCAGATGATCTGGATTGCCGCACCAGATCCAACCCATCGAAGAGATCGGTGAAGTCGGCAGGCGTATCATCGTTGGCGTCAATGTCACCGGCGTCAAAGGCGGCCGCGATCGCCGTGACATCCTGTCCGTAATCGATGAAGCGAATTTCATCCAGATATGCCGTTCCCGCCCACCAAACGCCATTGGTTCGTCGACGCAAACGCGCCTCATGCCTGATTTCGAGTTTTTCGAGTTCAAATGGACCCGTACCGATTGGTTTTTCCGCAAGATCGCTGTCTTCGGTGAAACTGCGATGGACGATCAATGCCGGATAATCCGCCATACCCGCAATCAGCGTTATATCCGGACGCTGCAGGTGCAGGCGGATTGTATATTGGTCGATGCGCTCAATGGCTTTATCACCGGCTTTCCCGGTCACGGGGTCGATCAATGGCGACATACGGGACGCCATCGAATTGCCCGGCGCGTGCGTGTCGCACCACCGGACGAGATTATGGATCACATCATCGGCGTCAAACGTATCGCCGTTATTCCACGTGACGCCTCTGCGAATAAACAAGGTATAGGCCGAGGCATCGTCGCTGACATGCCACCCTTCGAGTAGAACGGGCGCAAATGTCGACGTCCCTTCCCAGCGTATCAACGGCTCACAAATGGTACGGGCGATATTGCCTTGTTCGGTGCGCGAGAACTTTCGCGGATCCTTGATGTTCAGAACCTGAGCGCCGATACGCAAAACGCCGCCTTTTTTTGGCGTACTTGCTAAACCCGTGGTCGGGATCGCGACGCCCAGAAGACCCAAAGCTGCCGTGGCACTGGCCCCGAACGTGCAGGCCAAAGCCAGGAATTCACGCCGTGGCAATGCTCCGACCCGCGCCTCATGTGCCAGATCGCGCACGAGAGGACGCATGGTCTCTTCGGCTTCGTGACGTTTCATGCGTTTATCTTCTTTCAGCGCGGCACGTGACCGACACATTAATCAATTTTTGGATAGGAGGAAGGCGTGGCAATTGGAAACAGCAACCGATTGCGCCAAAGAGCCCGTGCCGCTTGTGTCGGCGAGGATCTGGAGCGCCAATGACGGACGGAATATCCATCGTAATTCCTGCAAGGAACGAAGAAAAAACTGTGGGCAAGGTGATTGCCGCCTTCACCGGCCTTCAATGCGTGCGCGAGGTTGTTGTCGTCAATACGGCGTCCTGGGACGGCACAGCGTCCGTCGCGGCAGAGGCGGGGGCCGTGGTGGTCGAAGAGCCGGAACCCGGTATGGGTCGTGCCCTCAAGACAGGGTTCGCAGCCGCCAAGCACCCATGGGTCATGAAAGTTGACGCGGATCTTGAAACATTTGATCCAACCATGGCTGAAATTCTGGCCGAGGCCCGGGAGCCTGGCGTGGGTCTGATAAAGGGTAAATGGCAGGACCCCAATGATGACATGCCTATGACCCGTCTGTTGGTCCGTCCGGCGGTTCGCCTGATTTACCCTGGGCTTGGCCATATCCGCGCTGCCAATTCGGGTCTCTATCTGTTCAATCGCGATCTGATCGCTTTGCAGGAGCTGGTCGACACCAATGCTGCGGACATTGACGTGATGTTGCGCGTCCATGAGGCGGGCCATGATGTCATCGAGGTTGAAATTGGCGAGATTAGCCACGATCCTCGAAACAAAGAGCATTACAACGCGATGGCTGAAAACATTCTGCAGCTTTTTCTGGAGCATCACGCGCGCAAAGCGGTGGAGTAACAGCAAGAGTTTCGCAAGCCGGGTGCGGCTGAAGAAGTTAGGCGAACGATTTAGAACCAAGGTTCGGACCCGTGGGACAGGAACAAAAAAAGGATCTATGCGCTCACTTGGGACGGATGCTATTTGAAGAGTTACCCCAGGACCGAAGTCAGAGCTGACCAATCACCGGATCAGCGTTGCCCGTATGAAGGCCCACCGCGTTTAATCGGCTTCGATGCCGGGAGCCTACATACTATGCGTCAGGCGAGCCGTTCAGATGCGCAACGAAATTAATAGGTTTCAAATCGCTAACGGCTGTGTGACACAAGCGACATCGACGCTGACGGTAAGTTCAAGATTGCTTCAGTATTCGGAATTGAACGAGCCGCTCGACGTGAGCATATGCAGATAGCCCTGAAAAATCCTGCCGATAGATCCAAAAAAGTAGACGTAATGAACCCCTCAGCACCCGCCACGCGCACGCGCTTCGTTACGCTGTTTGATCAGACATATAATCAGCCTGATTGCCGGGACTATTACCGGATGCTGCGATCATTGGGCTACAGCAATCATGCATACGCGGTACCCGTTTTTTGTGCTGTTTTGGATGAATTGATCCGGGTACGGCACCTGACGGGCCCGAACATATTCGATTTTGCCAGTAGCTACGGGATTGTCAGCGCGCTCATGAAGTATCGGATTTCAGCGCAGGCATTTCTGGACTTTTATCAAGGCGCGGATCTGGATCGCCTCACGCCAGCCGAGATGGCCACACGCGATAAAACTTGGCTGACTGACCTACAGCACAAACTCCCCAACGCCACGTTTATTGGACTGGACGTAGCAGACCGCGCGATCGCTTACGCTCAGACTGTAGGCGTTTTTGATCACGCGTTTGCAGAGGACCTGCAGGATAACGATCCCTCCGTTGCACTGGTTCGCCATCTCGCGGAGACCGACCTGATCGTCGAATGTGGCAGCGTCGCGCATCTGATGCCCGCAGCGCTGGACAAGCTGCTGAGCGTTTCGGCCGGCAAAAAGCCCTGGGTTGTGACCTCTCCGGTACGAGGCAACGAGCGGGCTGCTGCTTTCGGGGTGTTTTGCGATCACGGCTATCTGGTGCAGACGATGGGGTTGCAGCCCTTTCCCCACCGCCGCTTTGACAGCCCGGTCGAGCAGGCCCGTGCGATCGAGATCGCCAAAGCGGCAGGACACGACACAGAAGGTCTGGAAACAAATGGTAGCTTTTATGCGCAAATCTACGTGGCCCGCCCGAACAAGGAGGCGACCGATAACCCTCTGTCCGTGGGCGGTCTGAGCTCTGTTGATTGAGATCAGTCAAAAGCAAAGAACGGGCTATGAGCGATGAGCCAGGTCGCTGGCGCGCAGCTTCTCGTGACCGGCGCATCCGGGTTTCTGGGGCGCACCATCGTCGTACGTGCGCAGGCGCACGGTCTCACCAGCTTCGCGGCAACTCGCGCGGAGGTCGATCAAAGCGACCCCAAAGCCTTGGCTAGGTTGATTGATCAGGTCAGCCCGACCTATGCAATCGATGCCGCGGGTATTCTTCCCGGTCGGGGGAACGTTTCCGACAACGTTGTTCTCACCCAAAGCTGGTTGGACGCACTTGCGCTGGTTGGCCATGTCCCGCGACTCGTTCTGACCGGATCAGCCGCCGTTTACGGCGCCGGATCAGCCGCCAACCGCGCAACCCGCGAAGATGATCCCATGCAACCGATTTCAGATTACGGCCGTGCCAAGCTAAAGGCGCTGCAGTTGGGCCGGGCGGCTTGTTCAAGCGGCGATCTTGATGTGCAAACCGGGATCGTTTTCAATTTGATTGGCGAAGGACAACCGGCCCACCTTGTTCCGCAGGTCTTTATCCGTCGCGCGATGGAAGATCCTCACGCCGTGCAAAACGTCGCTCGTACCGAAACGGTCCGGGATTTTACCGATGTTGAAGATGCAGCAGATGCCCTGATCGCGATGGCGATGCGCGGTCGGAAGGGCGATGTGTTTAACATAGCGACAGGGCAACCCGCGCGCATTCGCGATGTGCTCGACAGCCTTGAGGGCATGATCGGGCTGCGTTGGCAGGCTAAAGCCGCGCCCGCGGAGAAAAACGAGATTGATGTTTGTTACGGTGATCCGGCGCGATTGATGTCGCGCACCGGATGGCGCCCGCGCTACGATCTCGACGCGGCGCTGACGCGTGCGATTGAAGTGGCGCAAGCGTCGAGGGCCGGCGAAAGGGGAGTGTGATGGCGTTTTGGCATGGCAA
>JBCCNY010000120.1:0-8476 GCA_039025595.1 Pseudomonadota bacterium
GGCAATCGTCTCGCCATGACCGAGCTGCATGTCAGCGCCCGACAGCACCATTGTCTCTCCACCCATCTGGCGCACACCCACGTCAAAGCTGGCCCGCGTGCGCGTCGACGGTTTTTCAAAGATCAGCGCGACCATGCGCCCTGACAAGGGTAACTCGTCGTCGGGCGCACCCCGGGCTCGTCCGGCGCGCGCCGTTTTCATCACCCGCGCATGATCGATCATGTGACGCAGATCTGCGGCTTCAGTCTTATGAATATCGAGAAAATGGGTCATCGACGACTCCCCTCGAACAGGCAGTTTGGGAAAAATGGTATCAAGATGATTTTTGCTCAGGCGGGCGCCATGGCAGGCTTGGACACAGCCTTTGCTGCGCGGACCAAACGCGTCAGCGCCTCGGCGATCTCGTCTTCTGTGATGGTCAATGGGGGCAAAATACGCACCGTGTTGTCGGCAGCCGGGACGGTCGTGACGCCCATCTCATACGCAGCAGAGACCATGTCGGCGTTGGAGGCCCGGCAGACAAGCCCGAGCATCAGCCCTTCGCCGCGAACGTGATCAAAGACATCTGGATAGCTTGCAACGAGGGTCTCGAGTCCCTGCCGAAAAAGATTACCCTTGCGGCGCACCTCCGACAGGAAGTCCGGATCAGCGACATGATCGAGCACGGCACAGCCCACCGCGCAGCCCAGTGGATTGCCGCCATAGGTCGACCCATGCGTGCCCGCCGTCATGCCCGATGCGGCCTCGGCTGTCGCCAACAATGCACCCAGAGGAAAGCCGCCACCGATCCCTTTCGCCACGAGCATGATGTCAGGTGTGATCCCCGCCCATTCATGGGCGAAAAGCTTGCCGGTGCGGCCAACGCCGCATTGCACCTCATCCACGATGAGCAACAGGTTATGCTCGTCACAGATCTGCCGCAGCGCTTTGAGATCCTCGGCGGCCCATGGGCGAATACCACCTTCGCCCTGGATCGGCTCCACCATAATCCCCGCGGTCGTCTCACCGATCGCGGCCCGAACGGCAGCGAGATCACCAAAAGGTACCTGACCGAAGCCCGGTAACAAGGGGCCGAAGCCCTTGGTCATCTTTTCCGAGCCCGACGCGGCGATACCGGCGGAAGACCGGCCGTGAAAGGCCCCTTCAAAGGAGATGAAGCTCACCTTTTCAGGCTGGCCCGCATCATGGAAGTGCTTGCGCGCCATTTTGACGGCGAGTTCGCAGGTTTCCGTCCCGGAATTGGTGAAAAAAACCGTTTCGGCAAAGGTCTCCGCCACCAGCCGGTCGGCGAGCGCCTGCTGCTGCGGGATCTGGTAAAGGTTGGACGTATGCCACAGCGCCGAGGCCTGTTCGGTCAGAGCCGCAACGAGTGCTGGATGGGCATGGCCCAGAGCATTGACTGCAATCCCTGCCCCGAGGTCGAGGAAACGTCGCCCATCTGCCTCAATCAGCCAGCTTCCTTCGCCTTTGACGAAGGTCAGCGGTGCACGATTATAGGTCGGCAGAACGGACGGGATCATGGTCTTGTCCTTTTTGGTTGAAGTGAATGGAGTGCCCGATGGCATTCACTGTGTCAATCTTTGGAGAGATATGTGCGCGTCGCACACAAGAGCGTTTCGCGCCTATCGGCGGCGGGAAGACATCGATCGTCGATATGTAAATCCAGAAAAACTCATGATATTATGCTTATCCGGTTTCAGGCGCGTCGAAAAGCTAAAAATCCCGGGCTTGCACCCGATACGAATTCACGCCAACGCTGGATGCATGGTGGCTGATCCTTCCACACGCACGTCGCACAACCCAAAGGCTGCGGCTCTTTTGACGCTGGCAGCCTCCGCTCTTGTGGCGGCCACAACCCTTTTGGCCAAGGCCCTGGGCACGGAAGCCCTGGGCGCGCCTCTGCATCCGCTGCAGATCAGCCATGGCCGCTTCCTTTTTGCCTTTCTGGCAATCGCCATGTTTATGGTGCTTTGGCGTCCAAAGCTGACCAAACCCAACCTGAAGCTTCATATGCTCCGCTGTAGCTTTGGATGGGGAGGCGTCACGACGCTTTTTGCAGCGGCCGCGTTCATACCATTGTCGGATGCGACCGCGATCAGTTTTCTCAATCCCGTGTTCGGCATGATGCTTGCGATCTCTTTTCTGGGCGAGCGTGTTGGACCACTCAGGTGGATTGCGGCGCTCACAGCCCTGGTTGGCGCGGCAATCCTGACCCGACCGGGCAGCGGCGTGCTTGAACTGGGCGCCTTACTGGCGCTGGCGGCTGCGGTTCTGCTCGGCGCAGAGGTGATTGCGATCAAACTGCTTTCCAGGCGCGAGGCCCCTTCCCAGATCCTGCTCTATAACAACGCTATCGGGGTCATCATCGCCTCCGTGGCGGCTTTTTTTGTGTGGAGCGCACCGACGCCTGGTCAATGGCTCGCTCTGATCGGTATCGGCACGCTGATGATCGCGGCGCAGGCTTGTTTCGTGAACGCGATCGCCCGCGCAGATGCCAGTTTCGTCACCCCGTTTTTCTTTGCCTCATTGGTTTTTGCCGCGCTTTACGACACCGCCTTCTTTGGTGTCAGGCCAGACGAGGTCTCGATGCTCGGGGCAGGTGTGATCCTGATCGGTGCGGGCCTTTTGGCTTGGCGGGAAGGCCGGCTACGGGCCTCAGGGTAAACCTATCATGCGCCTCTTCCTGCTCTGTCTGATCACGATGATGGCTTTTGCCGCCAATTCGCTGCTGAACAGGGCCGCGCTTGCCGGAGGCGGTATTGATGAAGCGCTCTTTGCAACCATCCGGTTGGCCTCAGGCGGGGCGATGCTGGCCATTCTATGTTGGGGCTTGCGCGGGAACCTGACGCTCCGCGGACCGGCACGCACTGTGGGTGTGCTTGCTCTACTGGTCTATATGTACGGCTTTTCGCTGGCTTATAATTCACTCGATGCCGGGATTGGGGCGTTGATGCTATTTGCCCTCGTCCAAGTGACAATGTTCGGTTTTGCAGTTCTGTCGGGCGAGGGTGTGCCCGCCCGGCGCTGGATCGGGGCGGTGATGGCCTTGGCCGGACTGACCGCGCTCTTATGGCCAAACACCGCGACGCAGATCAGCCTGCCCCATGCAGCCTCGATGGGCCTTGCCGGTATTGCATGGGGCGCCTATTCCCTTGCGGGGAAACGCGCAGGCGACGCACTCCAAGCCACGGCGGCGAACTTCGTTTTGGCGACACCTTTCGGTTTGGTGCTTTGGATGGTCTGGCCCGCCCCCGTGCCAGCAATCGACGCGACAATATCGGGCATCGCCCTTGCGCTTACGGCAGGCGCGATCACCTCGGGGCTAGGCTACGCCATGTGGTACAGCGTGCTGCCTAAATTAAGCGCCTCAGCCGCCTCGGTGGCACAGCTGAGTGTCCCGGTGCTCGCCCTGCTGTCGGGTGCCATGCTTTTGGGAGAGACGATCAGCCTGCGCGCCGCAATATCGACCGCCATTGTGCTGTGTGGGATCGCGCTATCGCTTGCCCCTGCACGTCAGGAAAACAAGCGCTCTTCGGATAGATGATTTTCCTGTCTTGCGCATGCAAGCGTCAGGTTTAGAAGACACAGCATGAATCTCGGTCCTTGGCTAAGCGATCCGCTTCCCGCGCCTTTGACCGCCGCTGCGAAAGACCCGACATGGTTTTAAGCCTCCGACTGACTGGTGCAAAGGTGCTGCACGAGACCATGTTGCAAGACACGGCGCTGTCCATCGAGGCAGGACAGATCGTTGAAATGAGCGGCGGTCGAGAGGTCGACCTAAGCGACTTTCTGATCTTCCCCGGGATCGTAGACACCCATGGCGATGCCTTTGAAAAGCACCTGGCCCCGCGCCGCGGCGCGATGAAGGACGTGGATCAAGGCCTGATCGCCGCTGAGGCGGAAATCGCTAGCAACGGCATCACCACCGCCGTGCTGGCACAATTCTACAGTTGGGAAGGCGGGATGCGCGGGCCGGAGTTTGCCGAAAAGGTTTTTGCCGCGAGAGCAGAGATCGCAGATCGTGTCGGCACGGATCTGCGGGCGCAATTGCGGTTTGAGATCGGGTTGCTCGATCATTATGCGGCCATGCAGGACTTTATCCAGAGGCACGCGATCCAGTATGTCGCGCTGAACGATCATCTGCCCCATGACGAGATCGCGTCGGGCAAGCGCCCGCAGCGGTTGGCCGGTCAAGCCTTGCGGGTTGGGAAAAACCCAGATCGCCACTGGGAAGATCTTCAGGCCATGCATGCCGCGATGCCGCGTGTTCCAGCGGCACTCGATCGTCTCTGCGCCGCACTGAGCGACAAAGGCGTCTCGCTCGGCAGCCACGATGACACCACGCCCGAAGATCGCGCCACCTGGCGTCGGCGCGGTGTGACGATCTCGGAATTTCCCGAAACGCTGGCCGCCGCCGAGGCAGCACATAGCGCAGGAGAGCCGGTCATTCTGGGCGCGCCAAATGTGGTGCGCGGCGGCTCTCATAAAGGCAATATCTCCGCAATTGAGCTGATCAGCATGGGGCTTTGCGATGCCCTGGCCTCTGATTATCACTACCCCTCGCTGAAGCGCGCGGCGTTCCTGATCGCGGATGCCGGGATTTGTTCGCTCGCGCAGGCGTGGGAGCTGATCTCTTCCCGTCCCGCCGCGATACTGGGTCTAAACGATCGTGGTAGCCTGGTGCCCGGAGCGCGCGCGGATCTTGTGATCCTCGATGCGCGCAATCGGGATGTTGTTGCAGCAATCGCAAGCGGTGAGATCACGTATATGAAAGGCGTGATCGCTCAGCGTCTTATCAATTGACCAACTCATCGCATGGCTAGCTTACTGGGTAAGTGGCCTAGCGAGTGACCGGCGCATCTAGCCGAGGCCTCCGCTGCAGCACACGAAACAGCCCCCAAAACGGAATGCATGCAAGGAGCAAGCCAGACGCAATCAGAAGCGGCGATGCTGCACTCCCTGTCATATCCCGGGCCGCGCCCAGAATTGACGGACCAATACCCATAACCGCGTAGTAGATCGCCCAATAAAGGCCCAAACCGATCGCACGGCTCTCGCTGCTTGTGGCCTCTATCGGCAAGGTCATTATCATTCCTGCCGCCAATCCGATCAAAGCGCCGAGAAGCGCGAGTCCGGTGACCAGTTCAGAATCTTCATCGGTAGTTCCAAAAACGATCAAAGCTACGAGGACCGCGGAAAACAGGAGAGACGCCAATCCGACTGTATCGGGACGCATCCGGAGATAGGCCAGCCCCCCTTTCGGCGCAACAACCCAGCCCCCAATCGCAACGGAAAAGATGGTGAGGCCGCTCAAAACGGTGCCAAGGCGCGCGGCGTCCTCGGGCGAGAAACCCCGTTCCTGCAGCAGCAGCGGAGTCCACGAAATCGCTGTAATGAAGGCAAGATTGTAAAGTGCCCAAACCGTGCCACAGATTGAGATCAGAATTATCTCGCGCCATGTCAGCCGCTGACCGCTCACCGAACCCGAAGGTGCAGAAGGAGACGTGCGCCAAATCCGTGCCAAAAGGCCGAAGGCCACAACGCACAGGATTGCTGGCAGGATGAATGCGAAAGAAAGCGCGGTGATACCCGCTAGAGACGGCAGCGCAAATCCCGCCAGAGCGAGACCAGCTGGCCAGCTGGAGACCAGCACGCTCATGGCGATTGTCAGATCATCGCGCCCCTGAAACCAGTCGCCTGCCATCTTGTTGAGCATGACGTTGAGCGCCACCGCCCCCACACCGGCCAGCAGGCGCGCGCAGACCTGCGACTCAAATCCTGCAAGCAAAGCGCCGGCAAAACCTCCCAAAGCCATGAGGCCCAAACCCCATAGCGCTATGCGAATATCCGCGAAGCGCTGCCCGGCCCATCCGCCAAACAGCGCGGCCACGACGCCAGGCAGCAAATAGGCCCCCGACAGGGTACCGATTGCGACGAAGCCCAGACCGGTCTGAGCCGCGATCTGCGGCGCCAGCGCTGCGACAGATTGAAACTGAAAGGCCATCACGAGACGCGCAAGCGTCAAAGCGCCCAGAACCGACCATGCCGAGCCTTTGGTCATTTGGGCTGTGCAATCACGCGGTTCACATGACCCATTTTCCGACCGGGTTTGACATCCGCTTTGCCGTAGAGGTGCAACGATACGTTGGGATCCACGCTCAGGGCGTTGAGTTTTTGCATGTCGTCGCCGATCAGATTTTCCATGGTCACATCCGCGTAGCGCGCACCATCGCCGAGAGGCAGGCCCGAAACGGCGCGAATATGCTGCTCGAACTGATCGATCTGGCAGCCTTGTTGTGTCCAATGGCCGGAGTTGTGAACCCTCGGGGCGATTTCGTTCACGACCAAGCCATCCTCGGTGACGAAGAGCTCCACCCCCAGCACACCCACGTAGTTTAGCGCATGCAGGATCTTTCCGGTCATTAGAATCGCATCCGTGCGCTGTGCCGCACTCAACGTTGCGGGAACCGTGGTGGTGCGCAAAATCCCATCGCGATGGATGTTTTCACCGGGGTCAAAACAGGCGACGCGCCCATCCGCCCCGCGCGCACCGATAACAGAAATCTCGCGTTGGAAATCCACCATACCCTCAAGTATGGACGGCGCGTTGTTCATCGCTTCAAAAGCCGAAAGGATCTCTGCGGCATCGTTCAGACGTACCTGACCCTTGCCGTCATATCCCAACCGTCTGGTTTTCAAAATGGCAGAGGGTCCAATGCGTTCAAAGACCGCGCGCAAATCATCAAGGCTTGTGACGTCGCCATAGGGCGCGGTGGCGAGGCCGAGCTCACCCACGAAGTCTTTTTCGGTCAAGCGATCCTGACTGACGCGCAGGGCCTCGCGCCCCGGGCGGACTAGGCGCATCTGATCCAACAGATCGAGCGCGGTTGTTGGGATGTTTTCGAACTCATAAGTGATCACGTCGACAGCGGAGGCGAATTGCTCGAGCGCTGCTTCGTCTTCATAGCTGGCTTGAAAATGATAGTTCGCCACATGACTTGCTGGTGGATCGCCCGAAGGCTCAAAGATGCAGGTTTTGTAACCCAGTCTCGCGGCCGCAATCGATAACATCCGGCCAAGCTGTCCCCCGCCCAGAATACCGATCACCGCGCCCGGCGGTAAGGTGTCAGTCATGGTCCGGACACTCCGGGATCGACGCAGACAAAGCCGCGCGCCACGCATCGAGCCGCGCGGCCAGCGCCGGATCTTCATTGGCGAGGATTGCTGCGGCCATCAAACCGGCATTCGCAGCACCCGCCGACCCGATTGCCATCGTTGCCACAGGATAGCCGCGCGGCATCTGAACGATCGAGTAGAGCGAATCCAAACCGTCCAGCACTTTGGACTCCACTGGCACGCCTATAATGGGCACGCGGGTTTTCGAGGCCATCATGCCGGGTAAATGCGCGGCACCTCCTGCCCCGGCGATGATCACTTTCAAACCGCGTCCGGCCGCCTCGTCCCCATAGGCCCACAATCTGTCCGGCGTTCGGTGCGCAGACACAATCCGGGTCTCGTACGTTACGTCCAATTCATCGAGGATATTGGCGGCCTCTTGCATCGTGGGCCAGTCCGACTGACTGCCCATGATAATACCGACCGAAATTGAGCCCATATCCCTCTCCTGCCGCGTTTTTCCTTCTCAGGAGCGCGGCACTATAGAGAGGTCAGAATGGGTGACAAGCGGTTTGACGAGCAGGTGTTGCATGCGAAAAAACCGATCCGCGTTGCGCGTCTAAATGCCTAGCGCCAACGAGTCGCTATTTGGAAATATCCAACCAAGTGCGAATTGGGTTGGTAGCTTGGCCCTCTCAATGCATTTCTTTGCTCGCGGTCGCGGATTATCGAAATACTGATCTGATCCGAGATGCGTCCTCTTGTAGAGTTCTTTTGTATCAAGGAGCGGAAAGTCGACCGTCCTTAAATCGGCCAACCAGCCTGCATAACGCCTTGGATACCGACGCCAGTGTTTCGACGGTAGAGTTTCTCGATTTGCGCAACCTCGAAAATCAAATGTTAACTGGCCGTTGGTGACATATATGTGGGTTCCGCTGAAGCCTTGAGAGCGTATGATCCGTTCGCCGCAGAAGCCGTCTAACGCAGGGTTTTCCAAGAATACGCCAGCCAAAATATGGCAACCCCAAAACCGAGGAAGACCCGGTCGCGTGGGAGCCAACGTTTGTCAGGGTCGTGCTTCAAGTTACGCTTCGGCCGGAACAGTTTTGTCAAAGAAGCGCTCTTCGCTTCAGGTTTCCATACAGCGACACCTCAATTACGGAAGTCAGGCAATAATGTCGGGCGTCAGCCGGTCCTCTATCCACGAAATCCGGTCTTTCAGCCGCAATTTCTGCTGCTTGAGGCGCTTGATCGTGAACGTATCCGCTGTGCTCTGCTCTTCCAAAGCGCGGATCGCGGCGTCAAGATCCGCGTGCTGGCGTCGGAATTCAGCCAGTTCCACGCGCAGAACCTCCTCCGA
>JBCCNY010000121.1:0-8461 GCA_039025595.1 Pseudomonadota bacterium
CCGGAAAACCGATCGATGTTGATAAAGAGGCAATCGCGCGGGATGCGGAAGTCAGAACCACCATATTTGGCCACGGCCGTTTCCATGAACTCCTGAAAGACCGGACCGCACATCGACGAGCCATAGGCGCTGCGCCCCATGCCGCGCGGTTGATCGAATCCAATGTAGCATCCCGCCGCAATAGTGGAGGAAAAGCCCACGAACCACACATCGCGTGCGTCATTGGTTGTCCCGGTCTTTCCCGCAATCGGCACGGGCAGGTTGATCGCACCAGAGGCCGTGCCGCGGTCAACAACACCTTTGAGCATTGATGCCAGCTGATAGGCGGTGACGTCATCCATGATCCGCTGGCGATCAGACACGATGCGCGGGCTGAGATTACGGCCGATGGTGGGATCATCACAGTCGACGCATTGCCGTGTGTCATGACGATAAACGGACTGGCCATACCGATCCTGCACCCGGTCCACTAGAGTCGGACGCACACGTTCGCCGCCATTGGCAAACATGGCGTAGGCCGCCACCATATTGTAGAGCGTTGTTTCTTCGGAGCCCAGCGAATTGGCCAGGAAAGGCTTCATCCTCTCATAGACACCAAAGCGCTCTGCATAATCTGCAACGATATCCATACCCACCTCCTGCGCGAGGCGAACCGTCATCAGATTGCGGGATTGTTCGATCCCGGTGCGTAGCGGGGTCGGGCCGTAAAATTTGTTGGACGCGTTCTTGGGCCGCCAGAAGCCCTGCGCGGTCTCGATCTCGATCGGCGCATCCACGACGATCGTGGCGGGGCTGTAGCCGCTGTCCAGAGCGGCGGCATAAACAAACGGTTTAAAGCTTGACCCCGGCTGGCGCTTCGCCTGCGTGGCCCGGTTGAACACCGAATGCTGATAAGAAAACCCCCCCTGCATCGCCAGAACGCGACCCGAATTCACATCCATCGCAACAAATGCACCCTGCACTTCGGGGATCTGCCGCAGGCTCCAACGCTGAAAGACACCCTCTGTATTGAACAGACGACGCACATAGACCACCTCGCCATGGGTCAGGGTCTGCTGGAAGTTTCCGGGGAGCCAGGCGATATCGCTGCGCGGCACGATATGAGGCTCGCCTTCGCTCTGGGGTAGATCCTCAATCCCAATACGCACTTGCTGATCGCCGATCTCGAGCACCACGGCAGGGTACCATTTTCCGTCGAGATCGATATCGCGCGCGACCTCGGCCTCAGCCAACGCTGCGCGCCAGGCCTCCTCATCGCCTAGCGCCTCTTCCGGGAGAATGATCTCTGTCCCGCGCCAGCGGCCCTGCCGCCTATCATAGGTCTCCAGCTGGCGCCGGAGAGCGAGAGCGGCCTCATCTTGCAATTCTCGATCGATCGTCGCCCGCACGGTCAGGCCGCCTGAAAAGAACTCACCTTCGCCAAAATCACGGCTCAACTGCCGCCGGATTTCATCGGTGAAGTAGTCGCGGGGCGGCAGTTGCGCGGAAAATGGTTCGAAATCGCCGTTTTGGACGCTGCGCAGTGGCGCATTGAGTTCTGTTGTCAGAGTTTTGGCATCCAGATAGCCGTTTTCGTACATCTCGCGCAGAACAAAATTCCTACGTGCGAGCAACCGTTCTTTCTGGAAAACGGGATGTGTTTTACTCGGCGCCTGCGGCATGGACGCGAGAAAGGCGGCTTCGTGCGGGGTCAGATCGCGCAACGGCTTGTTAAAAAATGTCTGCGCGGCGGCCGTCACGCCATAAGAGTTCTGTCCTAGGAAAATCTCATTGAGGTAAAGCTCCAGAATGCGTTCCTTATCGAGCGTCTCCTCGATACGTGTGGCCAGAATTATCTCTTTAATCTTACGCTCGATCCGCCGCGATCCGTCCAGCAAGAAATTCTTGGTAACCTGCTGCGTGATCGTCGATGCCCCGCGCAAGGTCTCGCCACCGGTTTGTACAGCCTCGACGATCGCTGCCGCGATACCGCGCGCGTCGTACCCCTGATGCGTGTAGAAATTCTTGTCTTCTGCGGAAATAAACGCCTGCTTCACCAGGTCGGGAATTTCCTCGGCGGGTGTGAAGAGGCGGCGTTCGCGGGAGAATTCATCGATGATCCGCCCCTCACCCGAATAAATCCGGCTGATTGTCGGCGGCGTGTAAACCGCGAGCGACTGATGACTCGGCAGGTCTTTTCCATAGACGAAAAACACAGCACCGATGCCAACGGCGATCACCAAAACGATCAGCGTTGCGAAGCTGAAAATCGAGCCAAAAATAGAAAGAACAAACCTGATCAACGAGCCGCCCCTTGCCTTAGAACATATATAAGGATGGCTGTGCATTGGGTCAAAGCACTTTCGCGCGTCAATCCGCCACCAAGCATACCAATGCCGGAACGTCGCCAGCGCCGTGCTCTATTTGCATCAGCGTAGATATCCGCCCGGAATCCCGCAAACAGCGTTCTCGCGATATGTCGCTCTATCCCACACGTTTTGCCATGAACGCTGCGAGTCGCGCGAGACCCTCCTCGATATCAGAGGTGGCGCGCGCATAGGAGAAGCGCAGGGTGGTCGCACCGCGTGCAGGATCAAAATCAAGGCCTGGTGTGACCGCGACGCCTGCCTCTTCGAGAATCTCTGAGGCAAATGCGCGGCTGTCCGTGGTCAGGTGCCCAACATCGGCATACACATAGAAAGCCCCGTCCGGCGGCGCGATCCGGTCGAACCCTGCGCGGGGCAACCCAGCCATCATCAAGTCTCTGTTGCGGCGATAGACCTTCAGGTTCGCCTCAAGTTCCTCCGTGCAATCGAGTGCAGCCAGCGCGGCAATCTGACTGGCATGAGGTGGACAAATGAACAGGTTCTGCGCCAGGCGCTCGACGATACGCAGATGGGGCTCGGGCACCACCATCCATCCCACACGCCATCCGGTCATTGAAAAGTACTTTGAGAAGGAATTGATCACATAGGCGTCATCGGTCAGCTCTAGGACGCTGACAGCTTTCTTTTCATACTCAATGCCATGGTATATCTCATCGCTGATGAAAGCTGCGCCGTGCTGCGCGGCGGCCTCGACAAGATGGCCGAGCGTCGTTCGGTCCAACATCGTTCCCGACGGATTTGCCGGGCTCGCCACCAGCACCCCGTCGAGATCCTGACCCTCCAAATCGGCGGGGCTGGGTTGAAAGCGGTTTTCGCGCGTGGTCTCGATATCGACAGGGACGAGATCCAGCGCCTTGAGGATTTGCCGATAGCTTGGATATCCTGGTGAACCGATGCCAACCCGGGCTCTCGCATCGAAAAGAGCAGTGAACGACAGGATAAATCCAGCGGAGGAACCGGAGGTGATCACCACTCGGTTTGGATCAAGGTCGACGCCGTACCAATCGCCATAAAGGCGCGCAATACGGTTGCGAAGTTCCGGCAGACCCAAAGCGACCGTGTAACCCAAAGCGCTTGCTTCCATCACCTGCACCAAAGCTTGACGTGCCGCTTTTGGTGCCGGGGTGCCTGGCTGACCAACTTCCATGTGAATGATGTGCCGACCCGCCTCTTCGGCGCGGCGTGCGGCGTCCATGACATCCATCACAATGAAGGGATCGACCTGGGAACGACTTGAGTATTGCATTACGAAAGCCTTACCATTGAGGGAATTGTATCGGTTTCCAACACAGGGCAAACTCCGTCAACAACAATAAGGAATTTGATTTTGCAGACATGGCGCCGCGACCATCGTCAAACACCCGCAGCGTTGGTACATGTCGAGAACACAGAATTTGCTGTAGGCCGAGACATGCAAAGCCAAAATCAATATGGATCCAAGACTGCAAGTAATCGGAAGAGCGCAACGCCGCTCAGCGTTTTTGCCAGACCTGCAACATAAAGAGACCTCAGATGCTTTCCATTCGTTCGCCGTTACTGATAGCCACCGCCCTTTGTTTGGCGATGCCCGCCGGGGCCGTTGATCTCAGCGACATGAGTGACGCGGAGCGAGAGATCTTTCGCAGCGAAATTCGCGACTACCTGCTGGAAAACCCCGACGTGATTATGGAAGCGGTTCAAGTGCTGGAACAGCGAGAGGCGCAAGCGCAGATGCGCGCTGATGTTGATCTGGTCCGGCAGAACGCGACAAAGCTCTTCGATGACCCAACCTCCTGGGTCGGAGGTAATCCAAGCGGCGATCTCACCCTGGTGGAGTTCATCGACTATCGTTGCGGGTTTTGCCGCCGCGCCGCCCCAGAAATCGAGGAATTGCTGGAGCGAGACGCTAATATCAAGATTATCGTTAAGGAATTTCCCATCCTGGGCGAGCAATCTACGCTTGCTTCTCGGTTTGCGATTTCGGTACGACAAAATGCAGGGGACGACGCCTATAAGACCGTGCATGACACTCTGCTTGCATTCAACGGGGAGGTCACCGAAACCGCGCTGCGCCGGATCAGCGATGGGCTTGGCTTGCCCACCGACAAGGTTCTGGCTGAAATGGACAGCCCTGAGGTGACCGACGTGATCGACGCTAACATATCGCTTGGCCAGGCGTTGCGGATAAATGGCACACCCACATTTGTGCTAGGCGAGCAGATGCTGCGCGGGTTTTTGAGTGTCGATGAAATGCTCCGCGTCGCTGAAGCCGCGCGCGCTCAGTAGAAGCAGCGAACAGACAAAGCGCAAGACAGGGTCAAGACATCGCCGATTAGGGCGCGGGTTTCGTCGGCGGAACTCGCGCGGTCAACCAGGTATCATTGATCTCGCGCAGATTCAGTACCGTTTTGCAACTCCGCAACATACCGAGATAGATCGGCATCCTCGGATATGTCAGCAACGACCAGGTTCTCAGCCAGCGACGTCGCCTCGAGCAGCAAACCCGCGGTCACTGTTCCAGTGGCGCCAGCCGGTCCGTAATGCAAGCCGTCCAGCGCGAAGTAAATGGCCCCGGATTCTCCGACCCGCAAAACCGGTGGCTCCTCATTAGCGGGCACATCGTAGGACTCGCCAGCATTTAAGATACCCTCGAAGATTACCGTTCCGTCAGCGGCGCGGATGCGAACCCAGGCCGGGCGCACCGCAACAACCCGCACGGGGGTTGCCTGCGCCGCTAAAACCTGAGGCGTGGCGGCGCGGTTCGACAAATCATCGACTTCCAAAGGCTGGTCTGAAAGCGCGACGGACGCAACAGTTTCTTCAACCGTGGTGCGATCCGCCTTAGGCAGCGGCGTTACAAATGCCCCGATTTCTTTCGGATCAAGGGTCGAAATCGGCGCATCCCTGGCAACTAAAACCGGCACATCCAGAGCCTCTGGACGAAACAGACGATCCAAGCGCTCGTCGATGGCGACGGCCGTTTCGGCGGCTGCAAGGGCCTGTTCGGTCATCGCAAGATCGCTTTCAGCAGGCCGCTGAACGGCCCCTTGGAGAGGATCCAGATTGCTCAGAACATCTGGCGTATTCTCCACCGGGGCAAACTGAACCCGCTGCACTTCGTTCAAAACGCTGAAGGCGCCGTAGCCAAGACCCGTGATCAAGCATATCAGGACTAGCATCGAGCCCAGGGCGCCCGGCTCAATACGCGATAAAACACTTTCGCGTGCAGGTACAAACGGGGTTGTTGATCCCAAACCGTCAAGCCCGTGTCCTCTGCTGCTCTTGAGGGATTTGGTATCGATCGGGCGCCGGGCACTCGATGCTCTGGACGACATGCCATGCGCTATGGCGAAACCACTCTCCTCGCAAAACCCGTCAAAAGCTTCGTCTGGATCCATGTTGAGGTAACGAGCATAAGACCGAACATATCCCGGAATGAACCCTGGCGTATCGAACGCGTCAGGATCACAATTCTCAATTGCCGCGATATAGGACGCCTTGATCCGGAGCTCACGTTCGACATCCAGCAGTGATTTGCCTAATGTTGCGCGTTCTCCTCGCATAATATCGCCCAAGCGAAGTTCGAAATCATCGAACCCGCGCTGTTCGCCACCTGCGTAATCCCCTTGCGTTTTGGACCGGAGGCCGATCATACGCCGCTGCCCTTTTCGTCCCGTGCCTGTCTTCCTGTGCCTGCGATATGCATAGCGAGCGTCATCCCGAATCGCCCACCATCACTTTGTTATTCAAAGAGTCTTAACACATCGCAACCAAGAATGCATCTGACACAGAACTATGCCGATAATTCGGCGCGATTAAGCGCGCAATGGCTCCATAATGCGTCCATTGCGTGAACAAGCCGGTCGATCTCGCGAGGACCGTGCACAGGAGAGGGTGTAAACCGCAAACGTTCCGTACCACGTGGCACCGTCGGAAAATTAATCGGCTGGACGTAAATGCCGTAGTTTTGCAAAAGCATATCGCTGAGCCGCTTGGTGTGGACCGGATCGCCCACCATCACAGGCACGATGTGACTGCCGTGGTCTATCAGCGGAAGCCCCAATCCCTTCAAACGCAGCTTTAGGATGCGAGCCTGAGTCTGATGTCGTTCGCGCAGTGCATCATCGAGCTTCAGATGCGCAACGGAGGCCGCGGCTCCCGCTGCCACAGTCGGCGGCAGCGACGTCGTAAAGATGAAGCCCGGCGCATAAGATCTGATGGCGTCACACATTTTCTCGGACGCGGCGATGTAGCCTCCCATCACACCGTAGGCTTTCGCCAAAGTGCCGTTAATGACGTCGATCCGGTGCATCTGACCGTCGCGCGCCGCAACGCCTGCCCCGCGCGGACCATACATGCCGACGGCATGCACCTCATCGAGATACGTCAGCGCGCCGAATTCTTCGGCCAAGCTGCAGATCTCTGAGATCGGGGCGAAGTCGCCATCCATCGAGTAGATCGACTCGAAGGCGATCAGCTTGGGGGCTGAGGGCTCATCTGCGGCCAGCAATTCCCGCAGGTGATCCAGATCATTGTGGCGAAAAACACGTTTCGCGCCGCCATTGCGCCGAATACCCTCGATCATCGAGGCGTGATTGAGAGCATCGGAGTAAATGATCAGGCCAGGAAAGAGCTTCGCCAAAGTCGAAAGCGTTGCGTCATTAGCGATATAGGCCGACGTAAAAAGCAACGCAGCCTCCTTGCGATGCAGGTCGGAAAGCTCTGCCTCAAGCCGCTTGTGATAAACAGTTGTACCCGAAATGTTACGCGTGCCGCCCGAACCAGCACCCGTTGCGTCAATTGCGCCCTGCATAGCGTCCAAAACCACAGGATGTTGACCCATCCCAAGATAGTCATTGCCGCACCAAACCGTGATGGGTGTCTCGCTCCCGTCCGGACGACGCCAGACGGCGTGCGGAAACTGCCCGTTTCGACGCTCGATATCAATAAAGGTGCGGTAGCGGCCTTCGTCGTGCAGTCGGCTGAGCGCTTGATCTAGCTTGGCTTCGTATTCCACGCGGTCGTCCTTTCGCGTCTTCCCGGTCCATGCGCCTACGCGAATCTCCCGGGCCTTGTTTAGAATGAATATAAGTTCAACGCCATTCCCAACAACACGCTACAGCGTGACACGATGACCGCCTTGACTCAGATCAAGCCCGCAGGATGCAAGACATCAACTGCCATGCCGGAGGAATGGTGAGGGCTGGACAGACCAGCACGGATTGTTAGGTATCGAATACACCACCGCCGTTAAAGGACATTAAATGTCGCTCGAAACCATTCTGAACCGCGTCGATCACCAACTTCCGGACGCGCTCGAGCGTCTGAAGTCCTTCATGCGCATACCATCGATCTCCACCGATCCGGCCTATAATGCTCAGACTGACGAGGCGGCCGATTGGCTGGTTGACGACCTGCGCAGTCTGGGTATTCCCGCCGAAAAGCGGCCCACGCCGGGCCAGCCAATGGTTGTCGGTCATATCGAGGGACCAAAAGACAGTCCGCATTTGATGTTTTACGGGCATTACGACGTGCAACCTGTTGACCCAATTGAATTATGGAAAACGAAGCCTTTTGAGCCAGAGGTTCAGGACACAGCGAAAGGCAAGGTCATCCGGGGACGCGGTGCCGCCGATGACAAGGGACAACTCATGACCTTTGTCGAGGCCTGCCGCGCCTGGCGCACAGTGACCGGCACGTTACCCTGCCGCCTTACCTTTTTCTTTGAAGGCGAAGAAGAATCGGGGTCCCCATCTCTCGTGCCCTTTCTCAAAGACAACGCAGCCGAACTCGGTGCCGATCTGGTGCTGATCTGTGACACCGGGATGGTGGCGCCCGGCGTGCCCTCGATCGCCTCGCAACTGCGTGGCATGCTCAAAGATGAATTCACAATACACGGGCCCCGCATCGATCTGCATTCCGGGCATTACGGCGGACCTGCCTTGAACCCATTGCGGGAATTGTCGCGGATCATTTCGACGTTTCACGATGAGACCGGCCGCGTCGCGGTCGAGGGGTTCTATGACGGTGTAGAAGAAGTCCCTGCTGAACTGATGCGACAATGGCAAAGCTGCGGTTTCGACGAGACGGCCTATCTGGGCGATATTGGCATGACC
>JBCCNY010000122.1:0-8451 GCA_039025595.1 Pseudomonadota bacterium
ACCGAAAGCCAGAGCGATGAGGACACGACCGTCCGAGCGCTGGACCGTGTTTTGCGGCACGAGTTTTTCGTCGTACCAGATGGGTATGCGCCGAACCATTGGGCGGCCTTTTGGGACATGTACGGGCGGCCTGACGTGATCCCACCGTTTGCTCTGGGCACGCTTGATTTCTGGTGGTTCGATCAGGAAAAGGCGGACAAGCTCAAAGAGGCGGGCGCGCTTTGATCGTCCTTTCTGCCGTGAAACCGCAGGCGCGGTCCCGCGCGACACAAGAGGAATAGACGCCGGATGGGCGCCTATATCCTGCGACGTCTGCTTTTGGTGATCCCGACCCTCATAGGGATCATGGTGATAAATTTCGCTCTGGTTCAATTCTTGCCCGGTGGACCGGTCGAACAGGCGATTGCCGAAATGCAAGGCGAGGGTGACGTTTTCGGCAGCTTTGCCGGCAGCGGCGAGGCGGATGCTGCGGTAGGCGAGACAGAGATCGAAGGCTATATCGGCGCGCGGGGCTTGCCCCCCGAATTCATCGCTGAGCTGGAGGCACAGTTCGGCTTGGACAAACCGCCGCTCGAACGCTTCTTGAACATGATGTGGAACTACGCACGCTTTGACTTTGGCGAGAGCTACTTTCGCAAGGTTGATGTCGTGGATCTCGTGCTGGACAAAATGCCGGTCAGCATCTCGCTGGGCATCTGGACGATGTTGATTTCCTATCTGGTCTCGATCCCGCTTGGCATCCGCAAGGCCGTCAAAGATGGCACATCCTTCGATACCTGGACGTCCGGCATCATCATTGCAGCCTATGCGATCCCGGCCTTTCTCTTTGCGATTATGCTGCTCGTTCTCTTCGCTGGCGGCAGTTATTATCAGATCTTCCCGCTTCGCGGCCTTACCTCCGATAATTGGGAGGATCTGAGCCTGCTGGGCCGCGTGGCGGATTATCTGTGGCATCTGGTCTTGCCAATCACGGCATTGACCATCGGTGGCTTTGCAACGCTAACCTTGCTCACGAAAAACTCGTTTCTCGATGAGATCAAAAAACAATATGTGATGACTGCGCGGGCCAAAGGTCTCGCAGAGGCGCGTGTGCTTTATGGTCATATTTTCCGCAACGCTATGCTGATCGTGATCGCAGGCTTTCCGGGAGTGTTCATCAGTGTTTTCTTCACTGGCTCGCTGTTGATTGAAACGATCTTTTCTCTCGATGGGTTGGGGCGTCTCTTTTTTGAGGCTGCAATAGGCCGGGATTATCCGGTGATGTTCGCGACGCTCTACCTCACCACGTTGATCGGTCTCGTTGTCGCCCTGATCGGGGATCTGATGTATGTGCTGATCGATCCACGCATCGATTTTGAAAAGAGGGCTGGTTGAGATGTTTCGCCTGTCGCCCCTGGGTCAACGCCGCTGGCGTAACTTCAAGCGCAACAGGCGTGCTTTTTGGTCGCTCATTCTCTTTTCGGTGCTCTTCCTGATCACGCTTCCGGCGGAATTCGTAGCCAACGACAAACCCTTGCTTGTCAGCTATCGCGGCGAGCTGCGCATGCCGGTTCTGACCTTCTACCCGGAAACGGCTTTTGGCGGGGATTTCCGAACCGAGGCGGTCTATGCCGATCCAGAGGTGCAATGCCTGATCGTATCCGGCGGCTTGCAAGAGTGTTTCGACGATCCAAACGGTCTGATGGAGACCATCCAAGGCGGCACGTTCGGAGAGGGCGTGGACGACTTTCAGCAAGGTTGGCTGTTCTGGCCGCCTATTCGCTACAGCTATGACACGCCCGTGGATCGACCCGGCGCCGCCCCCCTGCCACCGGGGGAGGGGAACCTTCTGGGCACGGATGGCACAAAACGCGATGTGTTGGCACGCGTAATCTATGGGTTTCGCCTGTCAGTTCTGTTCACCCTGATCGTGACGGCCGCTTGTACCGTCATCGGCATTTTTGCGGGCGCCATTCAGGGGTATTTCGGTGGCAAAACCGATCTGATCTTTCAGCGCATCATCGAGATCTGGGCCTCCACGCCGCAGCTTTATATCATCATCATCCTCTTCGCGATCCTGCCGCGAAGTTTCTGGCTGCTTGTGGGGATCACCGTGGCCTTTGGCTGGATGGCTCTTGTCGGCGTGGTGCGGGCCGAATTCCTGCGCGCGCGGAATTTCGAATATGTGCGGGCGGCCAAAGCTTTGGGTGTGGGCAATATGACGATCATGTTCCGGCACATGCTGCCCAATGCGATGGTGGCCACATTGACCTTTCTTCCGTTTATCATCACCGGAACGATTGGTTTGTTGGCCACGCTTGATTTTCTGGGCTTCGGCCTTCCTGCCTCGGCACCATCGCTGGGTGAACTGACCTTGCAAGCCAAGCAGAACCTTCAGGCCCCCTGGCTGGCTTTCACGGCCTTCTTCACCTTTGCCATAATGCTGTCGCTGCTCGTGTTCATTTTTGAAGGTGTGCGCGACGCGTTTGATCCCAGAAAGACGTTCCAATGAGCTTGCTTGAGGTCAGCGACCTGAAAATCAGCTTTCGCCAGGATGGCTCAGTGGTCGATTGCGTGCACGGCGTCTCTTTCACCGTCGATCGCGGTGAAACCGTGGCCTTGGTCGGAGAATCCGGTAGCGGAAAGTCGATCACGGCCATGAGCACCGTGTCGCTTTTGGGGGATCAGGCCATTGTCGACGGTAGCGTGCGTTATGACGGTCAGGAAATGGTTCGCGCGGATGATCGACGGCTTCGGCAGGTTCGCGGCAACGATATCAGCTTTATCTTTCAAGAGCCGATGACCTCTTTGAACCCGCTCCACACCCTTGAAAAGCAGCTTCGCGAGAGTATCGAGCTGCATCAGGGCCTGCGGGGGGAGGCGGCGCGGGCGCGGATTGTCGAGCTTCTGACCCGGGTGGGAATCCGCGATGCTCAGGCACGACTAGGCTCTTTCCCGCATCAGCTCTCAGGGGGTCAACGCCAGCGGGTGATGATCGCCATGGCGCTAGCCAACAAGCCTGATATCCTGATCGCTGACGAGCCTACCACTGCACTTGATGTGACGATACAGGCCCAAATCCTCGATCTGCTCGCAGAGCTGAAGCGCGAAGAGAAAATGGGTCTGCTGTTCATCACGCATGATCTGGGGATCGTAGAACGCATCGCAGACAAAGTCTGTGTGATGAAGGAGGGCCATATCGTTGAAATGGGGCCCACAGACCAGATTTTCGGTGACCCCAAACACGATTATACCCGCAAATTGCTCAGTGCCAGCGCAACCGGCGTGCCAAGACCTGTCGCAGGCGATGCGCCTGTTGTGACGCATACTGAAAATCTGAAGATCTGGTTTCCCATTCAGAAGGGATTGCTCAAACGCACGGTCGGACACATCAAAGCGGTCAATGATGCCTCGATTTCGGTGCGCGCGGGGGAAACTCTGGGTGTCGTGGGAGAAAGCGGATCAGGCAAGACGACACTGGCTCTGGCTCTTATGCGTCTGATCCCGTCTGAGGGCGCGCTTAGCTTTGAGGGCGAGGATATGCGCGCCTGGCCTGTCAGTCAGTTGCGCCGCCGCCGCGCCGATATTCAGATCGTGTTTCAGGACCCGTTCGGTAGCCTCAGTCCCCGTATGACCTGTGAACAGATCATTGCAGAGGGCCTGGGCGTTCACGGAAAACCGGAAGGGCGCTCGCATCGGGACCTTGTGGCAGAGGTCATGCGGGAGGTCGAACTCGATCCGGAAACAATGGACCGCTACCCCCACGAGTTTTCCGGTGGTCAGCGGCAACGTATTGCGATTGCACGCGCCATGATTTTGAGACCAAAATTGCTGGTTCTGGACGAACCAACAAGTGCGCTGGATATGACAGTCCAGGTCCAGATCGTCGATCTTCTGCGCCGCCTTCAGGAAAAATACGGGTTGGCATATCTTTTTATCAGCCACGACCTGACCGTTGTCCGCGCCATGAGCCACCGGGTCGTCGTGATGCGCAATGGCGACATCGTTGAGACGGGAACGGCGCAGGATCTGTTCGATAGACCGCAAACCGACTACGCGCGCACGCTCATGGCTGCAGCACTTGGGCGCGCCTCTCTGGCCAAGGCCGATGCGGTGTCGGATGCAAAAGCAGCGCCTGCGACATGAGCCCGGGTTTGATGCGCCTCAACCCAACTTAGTACCCGGCCGGCACCGTGCTCTTGCCATCTGGTGGCGCTGTTACCCCTCGAACGTGATTCAGAACGTCTCGTCCCAACGATCACGGGTGTTCAAATGCGGCAACGCCGCAACCTGTGATGATTCCGCGGCTTGCAGATCTTGCGAAAGCTTCGGCTGCGCGCCAGTGTGACAAGATGCAGATTTATCTTCCCATTGCCGAAGTTTCGGTCAACGCGTTCCTTCTGCTTGGCCTTGGCGGGATGGTTGGTGTTCTGTCCGGTATGTTTGGCGTTGGCGGCGGGTTTTTGATGACGCCGCTTTTGTTTTTCATAGGCATCCCGCCAGCCGTCGCAGTGGCGACAGAGGCCAATCAGATTGTTGCGTCATCCTTTTCCGGCGTGCTTGCACATCTGCGGCGCAAGACCGTGGATCTGCGCATGGGAACAGTGCTTTTGATTGGCGGCCTGATTGGGGCAGGCCTCGGTGTCCTTGTGTTCAACTACCTCAAGGCGCTCGGCCAAGTCGATCTGTTGGTTCGGCTCTGTTACGTCGTTTTCCTCGGCATCGTTGGTGGCATGATGTTTGTCGAAAGCCTGAACGCGATCCGGCGCAGCAAGAAAGGCACGCCGCCGATACGCAGAAAACACACCTGGGTGCATCGTCTCCCCTTCAAGATGCGGTTTCGCACCTCCGGTTTGTACATCAGCGTGATCCCACCCGTGCTGGTGGGAATATCCGTGGGTGTGCTCGCCGCGATCATGGGGGTAGGCGGCGGATTTATCATGGTGCCTGCCATGATTTATCTTCTCGGGATGCCTACCAAAGTTGTTGTGGGCACTTCTCTGTTTCAGATTATCTTCGTCACCGGTTTTACGACGCTCTTGCACGCAACAACGAATTTCACTGTCGATGTTGCCTTGGCTGTGTTGCTCTTGATCGGCGGGGTCATCGGCGCGCAGGTAGGCACCAGTATCGGCACGAAGCTGAAAGCAGAGCAGCTCCGTATCCTGCTGGCGATCATGGTTCTCGCCGTCTGCTCGAAACTCGCGCTCGATCTGCTGATCATGCCTTCAGAGCTCTATTCGCTTGGCGCAGTGGACGGTCATTGATGCGCGTTCTGCTGTCATGTGTTGTGGTGTTTTTTTTATCTGTTCCGCTTCGGGCCGAGGAAGTTGTTTTGGGTCTGAGCATGAGCGAGGTGGAGATCACGACAAACTTCGATGGATCAGAGATTTTGGTTTTCGGTGCCGTCAAACGAGATGCGCCCGTGCCCGACGAACCGCTGGATGTCATTGTTGCGGTGGCGGGGCCAAGCCTGCCGGTGGTGGTGCGCCGTAAGGAGCGCCGCTTTGGCATCTGGGTCAATACAGAGGCGGTGGAGGTTGACGCGGCACCAAGTTTTTACGCTGTGGCCACGACACGTCCCCTGTCTCAGGTGCTGTCTAACACAGAGGATCTACGCCACAGGGTTTCTATTCCCAAGGCTATCCGCTCTGTTGGATCTGCGGGCCAGGTCGAAGATGCGCAGTCTTTCACCGATGCGGTGATCCGAATCCGGCAGGCCAGTGGCGCCTATTCGCTTCAAGAGGGTGCTGTTGAGCTGACCGATCAAACACTGTTCAATACCTCAATTGGGCTTCCGGCAAACCTGACCGAAGGCGATTATCCGACTCGGATATTTCTCACCCGCGGTGGCGCTGTCGTGTCCGTGTATGAAACGACAATCGATGTCCAGAAAGTGGGGTTGGAACGATGGTTGTTTGACCTGTCTCGTCAACAGCCTTTGATATACGGACTGATGTCTCTGGCTATTGCGATTGCGGCCGGATGGGGAGCCTCGGCCGCCTTTCGGTTGTTTCGACAGCGCTAAAAAAATCTCTAGAAAAACCTGACGCAGTGGTTTTCGCAAAACGCCGCGAAACACTTATTTGTTGTATGCGTTTCGCTTTATAAGATGCGACAAGTCTAAGACGACACGCGTTACATCAGACTTTTTGATCGTATTCCCCGACAGAAGGCTCTGTGCGGATCACCGTGTCGATTTCGGCGAAGATGGCGCGCATCTCGTCCTCCGAGGTGGCGCTTTCGCAGACAACCACGAGATTGGGCGTGTTGGACGAAGCCCGCACAAGGCCCCAGCTTCCGTTGTCGAGGATCACCCGCGCGCCGTTCACCGTGACCACATCGGCAATCTCTCGGTCGGCAAAGCTTTCGCCTGCTTCGTGTTTGGCGGTGAGTTTCTCAACCAGCCGCGCCAGCACCTCGTACTTTTCCGTGTCGGCACAATAGGGGGACATCGTTGGTGTCGAATAGGTGACCGGCAAAGCGCGACGAAGGTCGGCCATCGAAAGCTCGGCGTTGCGGTCCATCAACTTGCAAATCTCGACCGCAACCCGCATCCCGCAATCGTAGCCTTTGCCGACGGGCTCGGCGAGGAAGTAGTGTCCCGATTTCTCAAAACCCGCGAGCGCGCCGAGCTCTTTCACGCGCCGTTTCATGTGACTATGTCCAGTCTTCCAATAATCGGCTTTCACACCATGGCGTTTCAATTCCGGATCAGCTGCGAAAAGGCCGGTCGACTTCACATCCGCCACGAAAGTCGCGCCGGGATGCAATTTCGACAGATCGCGGGCCATGATCACGCCCATCTTGTCGGCAAAGATCTCCTCGCCCTCATTGTCCACAACACCGCAGCGATCACCGTCACCGTCAAAGCCGAGCGCAAAATCCGCGCCGGTGGCTTTGACACTGTCAGCCATGTCGTGCAGCATCTCCATGGCTTCGGGGTTCGGGTTGTAGGCGGGAAAAGTATAATCAAGCTCGTTATGCGACGCGATGACCTCTACGCCCAACCGCTCGAATAGCTCTGGGGCAAAGGCTGAGGCTGTGCCGTTGCCGGTCGCACAGACAACACGCAGCTTACGGCTCATTTTAAAGTCGCCAACCAGATCATCGAGATAGGCTTCTTTTACGCCGTCGACGAATTGATAGCCGCCACCAGATCGCGGCTCAGCGCTGCCGGACAAAACGATATCACGCAGCTCCGCCATTTCATCCGGCCCATGCGTCAAAGGTCGGTCAAAGCCCATTTTAACGCCTGTCCATCCGTTTGGATTATGCGAGGCTGTCACCATGGCGACGGCTGGAACATCCAGATGGAATTGTGCGAAATACGCCATGGGTGACAGGGCAGGGCCAATATCGCGCACCTCTATCCCGGCCTGCATCAGCCCCAAGATCAGCGCGTTTTTGATTGCCAGAGAATAGTCGCGATAATCGTTGCCAACCGCAATCACCGGGTCGATGCCCCGCCGGTGCATCTGGGTTCCCAGACCCAGGCCTAGCGCCGTGATACCAGGGAGGTTGATCTCTTCGGGGTATTTCCAACGCGCATCATATTCGCGGAAACCAGTCGGTTTGATCATCGGGTCGCGCAGAAAGGCCCAGGTGTTCGGCGTTACATCGGCGTGGGGAATCATTTGTGCAGTCTTTCGTTACTTTGAAATGTCTATGGGTTGCGCCTTGGCCAGCGCATCAAATTTCATCAACGTCTTTATCAAATCAGGCATCTGAGACAATGGGATCATGTTAGGGCCATCGGATGGGGCTTTGTCCGGGTTTTCATGGGTTTCGATGAAAACTGCCGCGATTCCCAGTGCCACGCTCGCGCGGGCCATGACGGGGGCAAATTCCCGTTGTCCTCCGGTGCTTCCCCCCTGACCGCCCGGTTGCTGTACGGAATGTGTGGCGTCCATGACGACTGGATATCCGGTGGCCGCCAACTGGGGCAGGGCGCGCATATCAGCAACAAGGGTATTATAGCCAAAGGACGTCCCGCGTTCTGTAAGCAAAATGCGTTTGTTGCCTGTGCTTTCGACCTTTTTGATCACATTCGGCATATCCCAGGGCGCCAGAAACTGACCCTTCTTGATGTTAATCGCCGCGCCCGTCTCTCCGGCGGCGACAAGCAGATCGGTCTGCCGGCACAGAAAGGCCGGGATCTGCAACACGTCAACCGCTTCGGCTGCAGGCGCGCAGTGCTCCGGGTGATGTACATCTGTCAAAACGGGAACGTCTAGGCTGTCCTTGACCTGTCTGAGAACGGCTAGGCCTTGATCCATACCGAGGCCGCGTTTGCCCGAAATGGAGGTTCTGTTTGCCTTGTCATAAGAGGCCTTGAAGATGTAGCCGGCACCAGCCTCCTTGCAGATCTCGGACATTTGCCTTGCGATCATCTGCGCGTGGTCCGCGGATTCCAGCTGGCAGGGGCCCGCAATGATCGTCAGCGGGCTATCATTGCCGACCGTTAGATCC
>JBCCNY010000123.1:0-8403 GCA_039025595.1 Pseudomonadota bacterium
ACAGTCCTTTGGCGAACGCGTCCGATCCAACAAACTCGAGGGCTTTGTTCTACGCGGCCGTTTCAATCTTTTGCCAACACAGATGCTGCCGGAAAAACGAGATCGAGCGCTCCGGAACCGGATCTGATAATCCAGGCAATCAGTGACGCGTCAGGTTCCGACGCATTAACAGTGCGATCAACGTGACAATCACACCAGACAGAAGATACAGCGCGGCCGCCCAGAGACCGAAAACCGCGGTAAGAGACAGCCCGACAAGCGGCGCGAAGGCGGCACCAACGATCCATGACAGGTTGGTGGACAATGCGGTGCCTGAATAACGGTATTCTGGGGGGTACCGGTTCGGCACGATGGCACTTGCCTGACCCTGGGCGAAGCCCAGAACTGCAAAGCCGATCACAATGTAAACCGATGGCAATGTCGAAAGAAGTGGAAGCGTAAGGCTGAGACACGCAATCATTGCTGTGCTGGCCCAGAGAATTTTGGATTTGCTATATCGCTCTGCCAAGACGCCTGAGGCGATCACGGTAACAATGGCTATTGTTCCGCCCACAAGCTGTAGCAGGAGGATCCAGTCGATATCGAAATCGGTGTAAAGAAGCATGTATGCAAGCGGGAAAATTGTAACCATGTGAAAAAGAGCATAACTTGCCAAGGGCAGCATAGAAGATAGCAAGATGGGTCGCCATTGGGTGCGGATCGTGGCGATATAGGGCGCGGGTTTCATAGTCCCGTCACCAGCGCCGAAATCTGTCTGCAAAAGCCGGATACGGGCGAAAAGCGATACCACGTTGACCGCGAGAACTGCAAAAAACGCGAACCGCCAGCCGTAAGAAATGAACTCTTCCTCCGTCAAAAAGCCCGTGAGCACATAAAAGAGCGCCGCAGCCACGATGAAACCGATTGGGCCACCAAGCTGGGGCACCATGGCGTATATTCCTTTCCGCCCCGGGGGTGCGGCGGTCTGAAGCTGCAGAGTGATCCCATCCCAAGCCCCGCCAAGCCCGACCCCTTGCAGGACCCGAAGCGCCGCGAGCAGAGCGGGCGCCGCCCAACCTATCTGATCGTATCCGGGCAAGAGACCGATCGCCACCGTGGCGGTCCCAAGAATGAAAAGCGCAAGGGTGATTTTGCCAACCTTGCCGATCCGTGCCTGCACAAATCTCGCGCCGATACTCGCGAAGGGGCGCACAAGAAAAGCCGTGGCGAATAAGGCAAAAGCGGCCATCGTTCCACTCACGGGATCAAGGAATGGGAAGAAAAGCCTTGGGAAAACGATTGCCGAGGCGATGCCATAGACAAAGAACCCAAAGTAGTCTGTGACCCGCGCCATGATGACGGTGGTTATGACTTCATCCAACGTCGCTGTTTGCACTCCGGCGCTGTCAGCATGATCCATACCACACTCTTTCCAACTGTCCGCGCCTCCTGTAGGCGCTGGCATTGGCTGCTTTCAGAGGCGATGGCGTCCCGCGAAGCCCGATGCAGCAAAGTATATATTACATCGAACATGTATCATGTGTTAGACAGAATGTATTGAATCGTTTTTCGGCAGCGGCCAACTAACGCGCCACCCAGACATTCAACTTCAGAAACGGGTTCTGATGGGCAAATTTGGGTTACTACTTGGCCTTGTGACACTGGCTGTCCTTTCGGGCTGCAATCTTATTGTGATGAGTCCCGCTGGCGATGTGGCCGCGCAACAGGCTGATCTCATCATCTATTCAACGGTGTTGATGCTTATCGTCATCGTACCCGTTATTCTTCTTACGCTTTTCTTTGCGTTTCATTACCGCGCATCCAACGAAAAGGCGCGGTATGAGCCGGAATGGAACCATTCGATCAGCCTTGAAATCGTCATATGGTCGGTGCCCCTGGCGATTATAATCTGCTTGGCTGGTCTCACGTGGGTCGCCACACACCGGTTGAACCCGTATGATGATCTTATCCGCATCTCCGAAACCCAAGAGATTGACCCGTCCGTTGAGCCGATGGTTATTCAGGCGATCGCGCTCGATTGGAAATGGATGTTTATCTATCCAGAACAAGGAATTGCGACGATAAACGAGGCCGCCGTTATCGTCGATCGTCCGATCGAATGGCAGATCACGGCAACCACGGTCATGAATGCCTTTCGCGTGCCTGCAATGGCCGGGATGATCTATGCAATGCCCGGGATGGAAACAGAGTTGAATGCCGTCATGAACGCACCAGGCAGCTACGAGGGGTTTTCAGCCAATTACAGTGGTGCCGGCTTTTCACATATGAACTTTGAGCTCGAGGCAACCGACAAAGACGGGTTTGACGACTGGGTGGCAACTGTGCGTCGGCAGGCAAAAGGACCGCTGGATCGGGAAACCTTTGTCAAAATGGATCAGCCGAGCATCGACCACCCGGTGACCTATTTTAACACCGTCGAAGACCGGCTGTGGGAACGGATCGTCAACCTATGCACGGATGATGATCAGCTATGCAAAAACGACATGATGATGGTCGATGCTCTCGGCGGGGGCGGACTTGAAGGACTATTCAACAGACAGGTTTTTGCCGACCTGTGTTCGGCTGACGATCCGCGCGCTTTCCTCGCCATGATCAAGCCAGGTGTGATGTTAAGTGATGCCTCTCTTCTCACCGACACGCTGAGTGCGCCGATCTTGCCGCAATCTTCAATTCTGACAAGACCAGTGGACCGATAGAATATGGCGAGTTCACCTTCTGCCCACGGGTCTGCCCAACTCACTGAAATTCATCCGTTCTGGGGCAAGCTCAGCTGGAATGTCTTTCCCTTCTATGAACCCGTTATTTTTTACACGTTCATTGTTGTTGTGATCGGCGGCGTCGCTGTTGTCGCTGCGATGACCTACTACCGGCTTTGGGGGTATCTCTGGCGGGAATGGCTGACCTCGGTCGACCATAAAAAGATTGGCATCATGTATATGGTGCTGGGGATCATCATGCTGCTCAGAGGCTTTGCCGACGCGCTCATGATGCGGCTTCAGCAAGCCATGGCGGCCGCCGGTGGGGAGGGTTTCCTCAACGCCCACCATTACGATCAGATCTTTACCGCGCATGGCACGATCATGATTTTCTTTGTGGCGATGCCACTGGTCGTGGGTCTGATGAACTATGTCATGCCACTGCAAATCGGCGCGCGGGATGTGGCCTTTCCGTTTCTTAACAACTTCAGTTTCTGGCTCACGACATCGGGTGCGATCTTAATGATGATCTCGCTCTTTGTTGGCGAATTCTCCACCGCTGGCTGGCTGGCTTATCCGCCGTTATCAGGATCAGAGTTCAGCCCCACGGTCGGAATGGATTACTATCTTTGGGCGCTCAACATATCCGGTATCGGCACCACGCTGAGCGGCATCAACCTGATTGTCACGATCGCCAAGATGCGTGCGCCGGGCATGACATGGATGAAGATGCCTGTGTTCACCTGGACGACACTTTGTTCGAACGTATTGATCGTCGCGACTTTCCCGGTGCTGAGCGCCACATTGGCTCTGCTGACCGCGGACCGGTATCTTGGCACGAATTTCTTCACGACCGATCTCGGCGGTAATCCGATGATGTATGTGAACCTGATCTGGATCTGGGGCCACCCGGAGGTTTACATCCTCATTCTGCCGGTTTTTGGCGTTTATTCCGAAATCGTGCCGACCTTCTCGGGCAAGCGGCTCTTCGGATATACCTCGATGATTTACGCCACCTGCGTGATCATGATCCTGAGCTACATCGTCTGGCTGCATCATTTCTTCACTATGGGGGCTGGGGCAAGCGTGAATTCGTTTTTCGGGATCACGACGATGATTATCTCGATCCCCACGGGGGCAAAGCTGTTTAACTGGCTCTTTACAATGTACAAGGGGCGGATCCGGTTCGACACGCCCATGCTTTGGACGGTCGGCTTCATGGTGACCTTTACCATCGGTGGCATGACGGGTGTGCTTCTGGCTGTTCCCCCGGCAGATTACGTGCTCCACAATTCCCTGTTTCTCGTGGCCCATTTCCACAATGCCATTATTGGAGGCGTCGTCTTCGGGCTCTTTGCCGCAATGGTCTACTGGTTCCCGAAAGCATTCGGTTTCAGGCTGGTCGAAGGCTGGGGCAAGGTTAGCTTCTGGTGTTGGTTCATCGGTTTTTATCTGGCCTTCATGCCGCTTTATGTCCTCGGGTTGATGGGAGTGACCCGGCGTGTCAGCCAGTTCGCCGACACTGCCTATTCAGTATATTTCAACGTGGCGCTTGTTGGGGCTGTCCTGATTTTTGCGGGCATCATCGCTTTTGTGATCCAGATCGGCGTCTCGATCCTGAAACGTCACGAATTGCGCGATACGACAGGCGATCCCTGGAACGGGCGCACGCTGGAATGGTCGACTTCATCACCGCCGCCTTACTATAACTTTGCCTTCACGCCACGGGTCTACGAACTCGACGCCTGGGATCACATGAAGCGCAGCGGATATGTGCGCCGCACGGACGATTACATGCCCATCCATATGCCGCGCTACACAGCAACCGGAGTTGTGATCGCGGGTCTGCTGACGATCATGGGTTTTGCCCTTGTCTGGCATGTCTACTGGCTGGCGTTGATCACCTTTGCAGGTTCCGTGATCTACGGCATTGCCCATACATTTAACTACGACCGCGACTACTACGTACCGACGGATGAGGTGAGAGACATCGAAGCCTCGCGCACGCAGCAGATGGCACGAGCGCCCGACATGGCGGCGGCAGAGTGATGGCAGCGCCGATGGACACCACAGCAGACGCCACCGACCTCGGGCCAAGTCACCGCGGATCAACCGGCACTGCCTACGAATTCGATGTCACCGAAGAGCATCACCACGACCCCGGTACTATGCTGGGGTTCTGGATCTACCTGATGAGCGACTGCCTGATCTTCGGCGTGCTCTTCGCGGTTTACGCGGTGCTGGGCCAGAATTACGCGGCGGGACCGGCGCCAGCGGACCTGTTCGAGATCGAGATGGTACTCGTCTCGACCTTTGCGCTGCTTTTGTCGTCGATCACCTATGGCTTTGCGATGATCAACCTCGAGCGAGGTAACAAGGACGCCACCTTGCTCTGGCTGCTCATCACAGGTGTGCTCGGCTTGATTTTTCTTGGTCTCACGATCTATGAGTTTCAGCATTTGTGGCATCTCGGGGCCACGCCCATGGCCAGTGCCTTTCTGTCGTCCTTCTTCTTTTTGGTGGGCACACATGCCGCGCACGTGGCTGCTGGCGCGATCTGGCTCGTCGTCGTGTTGGTGCAGCTCCAAACCTATGGGCTAACCCCGGCAAACAAGCGCAGGGTGATGTGCCTGAGCCTCTTTTGGCATTTTCTGGATCTGATCTGGATCGGTGTCTTTTCCTTTGTTTATCTCGCCGGAGTTTTGCTATGAGCGCTCAGACCGAGAGCCATGAAAGCCGCGAGAGCCATGGCAGCTATCGCGGCTACATCATCGGGTTTTTTCTGTCGCTTGTCCTCACGATCATTCCGTTTTGGGTGGTGCTGAGCGAGGTGGAGATCAGCCTCGCGCTGGCGCTATCGGTGATCTTCGGACTGGGTGCCATCCAGATCGTTGTGCATGTCCATTACTTTTTGCACGTGACGCTCTCGAATGAGGCGGGCTGGCAGGCGATGTCGCTCGTATTCACCGTTGTTCTGCTGGTCATCTGCCTCGCGGGCTCGATCTGGGTGATGTTCCATCTCGATGAAAACATGATGCCTGCCCATGAGCAGATCGAACGGATCAAAAACCTTCCATGAGCGAGGCCGTTGCCTCCAAAGGCCGACCTCTCTGGGTCAAGGTCACTCTACTGGGACTCGCCGTCGCCCTAATCGTCACGCTGATTGAACTGGGAAATTGGCAGCTGCGGCGGCTTGCCTGGAAAGAGGCCCTAATAGAGGCGGTGGACGCACGCGCTTTCGGAACACCCGTTGACCCACCAGTGGGGACGGTCACGGCGGACGATCATGCCTATCTTCGCGTGACGCTCGACGGTCACTTCCGACACGATCTGACCCAACGCGTGAAGGCGCTGACTGAGCTTGGCGCTGGCCATTGGATTATGGTGCCGTTGGATACAGGAGACGGGATCGTCTGGATCAATCGCGGTTTTGCGCCGGCAGGGTTAAAGGGGGCCGAACTCACCAAACGCACGGGCCGTGTCAGTGTGCAAGGTCTCTTGCGCATCAGTGAGCCGGGAGGCACGCGGATGGAAAAGAACGATCCTGCCGCCGGTCGCTGGGTCTCGCGGGATGTCGCAGCCCTGACATCCTCTGCCGGATTTGAGACGTCGGTCGCGTTCTTCGTTGACGCTGATCACGCGGCCGCGCCGCATAGTTGGCCGCGTGGTGGACTAACGCGGATAGACTTTCACAATTCCCATTTGTCTTACGCGCTCACATGGTATGCTATGGCGTTTCTACTCGGGCTTGGAGTTGTGATTGCACTTCGTGAGAACGCAAGGAACACATCGCCTATTCAGGTGCAAAAAGCGCATATGCGTTGAACGCGTTTGCTAAAAGCCACTTTGCGCCAGCAAAACATGAGTCAGAGTGTTTTTATCACCCCAAAAAGCTAGAATCGGACCTGACAGCTCGTTCAGACAGACTGTTAGCGCCAACTTGCAACTTGAGGCGGTTCTGCGCGCCGTGGCGCCTAGCACACTCAGCACTCGGGCTCAGCGTATCGCTCGACAACCGGACTGCACCAAATGTCTTGAAAAAGTCTGTTTGGCTCACGCGAACAGATCGCGTTTACGCGTGATTGCGCATGTCACTCAAGCTTTCACCCGGGTAGCCTCAACGATTTTCTGGGAAATAGTGTCTCGCGTAAAATGCGGCAAAGAAGCGTGGCTGGACCTAATGAGGCAAGCCTGTGAAAACGGCGCGGTGAGAATGTCTTCCGAAGAGACTTCAGGTGCGGAAGCTCCGGACACTTACGGGAGCAGTGCTCCTTGGGAAACTGTCCCGCTGGAACACGATATCGACAGTTTTTCTTTTGATACCACCGTTTTCCGTTGCGAAGATATCTATCCCATGGAAACAGTTGCGACTGGTGCAATGATGAACGGGCACGCCCGTTAAAACTCACAGGCTTCGGACCTTTTTGGTGTCTCGTACACAACTTCTGGGTTCGGAAACGGGCACTTGGTCGGCGACGCCCTTTTCGACATTAACCCCGGCGATATTCTGTTTCTCCCGCTGAGCGAACATGCAGTTGGTTGGCGAGAGAGCTTTACGTCCACATCCATTGTTCTGCCGTGCGGTTTACTTCAGTTGAGCACAGCGCAGGGCGGATAGGTCCAATGTATCGGCCGGGATGCACGCGGAAGCAATCCGTTCAGCCAGACCGAGAGCTATTAGAAAAGGTCAGGCGGCGTGTGCAAAACAAGCATCGTGGTCAGACCGGAAAGCATGGTAGAGCGCGCAATTCCAATCAGCAGGATTGAAAATCCAGCAAGGCGTGCGGGACCGACCAGAGCCACAACGAGGAACCACACAACGAGCGACCCCGCCGTAGCGCCAGCGCTTGGCCATCCGATGCCGGGACCCGGCGCAAATAACGAAAGCCACACACCCTGACTGAGGCCCAGAACCCCGGGGACGGAAAGCAGGTTGTGCGCCAGACCATCGATGACCGTGGTCTGAGCAAAAGCCAGTGCAGGCCGCTAAAGGTCAAGCGCCAGACAGAGCAAACGAACAGGACTTGGCAGGGGGTCGTTTGGCGGATCTGTCTCGGTCATCCTACTGCTGCCTGTTCAGACTTGGGTAAAGGTCTGAGGGACAAACCGTCGATGCCCCGGCTTAGATCTAAAACTCATATTGGAGAAAGGCTCCAACGGTCAAAGGTTCTCCCGCGCTCGCCAGAACCTGGTTCTGACCCCGGCTGCGGAAACGGTTTTCGGCATAGTCCACGTCAAAGAGGTTGCGGACATAGAGCCCAGCCAGCAATCTGTCGCGTTCATAATTCAGTTGGGCATTGACTAGGAACCGGTCATCCGTCTTCAAATTGCTGGAATTTGCCGCATCACTAAAGGCCGCCGAGGTATAGGAGGCATCGACCCCCAGGCTCCATCCGTTGTCAAATCGGTACACTCCGCCAACGGAACCGGTCCATTCCGGCGCGTTCGGCAGTTCATTACCTGTGAAATCCTGACCACCCGAGACGAAATCGTCGAACTCTGTGCGGGTGTAACCGACCGTCGCAAAGAGATCGAGAGCACCCGTCGCTGCATAGTCAATGGCAAACTCCGCGCCCCACAAGCTCGACTCACCGGCATTCTCGATGGTGAAGTCGTTTGGCCCGCCAGGGCCAAAGATTGTGACCTGTTGATCCGTCCAATCCGTGTAGAAGAGGTTGGCATTGGCGAACAAACGACCGTCCAAAAA
>JBCCNY010000124.1:0-8401 GCA_039025595.1 Pseudomonadota bacterium
ATCGAATGGGAGTGAGGCTTCGCGGAGAGCTGCGATGCGGCCCTGAAGATGCCCGGATCGTGCGCGCGGCCCTGCCCGAACATATAAGGTTGAGCCGGGCAGAAGAGGGATGCGAGTTTTTCGAGATCGAAGAAACTGCACCAGGTGTTTTCAGCGTCGAAGAGCGATTTACCGATAAGGCCGCTCTGGTCGCGCATCAGACGCGAACCCGCGCTTCCGACTGGTGGCAGAAAACCGGGCACATTCCCCGCGATATAAAGGTCGAGGAAACATGACCGCGCCCGCCGATACCGGCACGCCGCCCGCGCATGTCATGCGCGCAGGCCTCTTCATGCTGGGCGCGGTTGCGTCGTTTTCCTTAATGGCCATTGCAGGACGCGAGGTAAGCTTCGCGCTCGATACCTTTGAAATCATGATGTATCGCTCGATCCTCGGCTTATTGATCGTGGTTTCGTTCATGATCGTTTTGCGCCGCTGGCACGAGGTCAATGCGGCCTCTATGGGGCTGCACATCACGCGGAACATGTTTCACTTCGCCGGCCAGAACCTCTGGTTTTTTGCTATCACCTTGATCCCACTGGCGCAGGTTTTTGCTCTGGAATTCACCACTCCGCTATGGGTTCTGGTCCTGTCGCCTCTCATGTTGGGCGAAAAGCTCACCCGGTTAAGGTACATCGCCGCACTGGTTGGGTTCGCGGGCATCCTCGTGGTCGCCCGCCCCAGCCCGGAGACGATCAACGTTGGCACGCTGAGTGCTGCTGCGGCGGCGATTGGATTTGCCGGGACTGTCATTTTCACCAAGATATTGACCCGGCGCCAGAGCCTTATCTGCATCCTGTTCTGGATGACGGCATTGCAGAGCCTGTTTGGCCTTGGTTTTGCCGGTTTTGACGGGGATATCGCCCTGCCCTCCGCAGACACGCTACCCTGGCTTGTGATCATTGCTCTGTGCGGGTTGAGCGCGCATTTCTGCATTACCTCCGCGCTGTCCATTGCCCCGGCCACGCTGGTCTCTCCTGTCGATTTTCTGCGTCTGCCGGTTATCGCCTTTGCCGGATACATGCTTTACCAAGAACCCGTTGATGTTTTCGTTTTTATTGGCGCGATCATGATATTTGGCGCGAACTACCTCAATCTATGGTCCGAAACTCGCGCACGGCGTCCGTGAGCCACGCCGTACTGTTGCAAATCCGTTACAAGACAACCACCTGACGTTGCGTCAACATGGTCTGACGTAGCGTTAAAATTGTCCCCGCGCCAAGCTGTTATTAGACGTCCCAGCACCTTGGAGGAGAGGACATCATGAAGAACATCGCGACGCTCGCTGCAGCTCTGGGCCTGGCAGCCGGAGCAGTGCAAGCCGGTTCAATCCAGCGCGACAACGACCGGTCTCAAATCCTGTTTGAACCGGGCAAAAACTATCTGGAGTTTTCTGTTGTGAACTTCACCGGAGAAATCAGCGGGACGGGAACTGGGGCGGTCATTCCGTTTTTGGCTGGCTCAAGATCCGGGAACATTTTTCAGAATTACCAATCCTACGGCCTCGCCTACAAGTATCAGTACAATGAACAGCTGACCTTTGCGGTTGTGGCAAACAACCCTGTCGGCGCCGATGTCGCCTATCCTATCTCGCCCTATATCTTCTCGGGCTCGACGGCTGAGATCACGTCGCTCGCCGTTACCGGTTACGTCAAGTACCGTTTCAACGAGAACATCAGCGCCTATGCCGGTGTGCGCGCGCAACGGCTGGACGGGTCTGTTGACTTAATCAGCTCGCTTGCAGGGTCTTATGCCCTCAACGTGTCGCCGGATTACTCGTTTGGGTATGTCCTGGGCGCGGCCTATGAGATCCCCGATATCGCCATGCGCGTGGCACTGACCTACGAATCCAAGATCGAGCATGATTTCCGCGACAATAACGGCACGCCGTTCGAGGTTGAAATTCCGCAGGCGGTGACGCTGCATGCCCGTACCGGGATCTCACCAACGATGCTGGTTTTTGGATCGATCCGTTGGCAAGAGTGGACACAGTTCGAGGTCGCGCCAGCCGATTTTTCCACGCCCTCGGCCCTTAATCCAGGCGGGTTGCCGATTGCCTTCGGAACGGATGATTTCTGGACATACGAAATCGGTCTGGGTCGCAAATTCAGCGAAAACTGGTCTGGCGCGGTCACCGTCGGGTATGAGAACGACGGCGGTGTGCCGGTCGGTAATCTTGAGGGCAAAGACGGCTATGTGAGCTACGGTATCTCGGCCAAATACTCAACCGAGGCCTATGACATATCGTTGGGTCTGAAGTACTTTGACCTTGGCAGCGCGACGACCACAACAATCGCATCTGACTTTAGCGGGAACCACGCGCTCGGTGTCGGCGCGAAAATCGGCTGGCGGTTCTGATCAGGAGGCCAGGGCCGCGAGCCCCTCGTCTGGATTGATTTCGTGCCAGTGGTCGAATGTCGGCTTTGCATTTGACCACACGCGGCCCTCTGGCTACCTCTGGCGCACCGCAAGGAGCGCCTGATGATATACCCAACCGCTGAAGACTGGCTTGCCGCGCCACATAAACGCGTGCTGATCTACGGGATGTCGGGGCTGGGAAAAACTCATCTCTCAGCACTTTTGAGAGCTTCGGGCAACTGGTTTCACTACTCGATCGATTACCGGATCGGCACGCGTTACATGGGCGAGTTCATCGCAGATAACGCGAAGGCGCATGCGATGCAGGTCCCGTTTCTGCGTGACCTGTTGCTGAGCGATTCGATCTATATCGGTTCCAACATTACGTTTGCCAATCTCTCTCCGGTGTCGACTTATTTGGGCAAACCCGGCGCCCCCGATCAGGGCGGATTGCCGATCGAAGAATACCGCCGCCGACAAGAAGAGTTTCGGCGCGCCGAAATCGCCGCCTTGTCCGACACCGGATACTTCATCGATCGCGCAGAACGTCTCTATGACTACCCCCATTTCATATGTGACACGGGCGGGTCGATCTGCGAATGGGTGGACGGGACGAACCCGCAAGATCCGTTGTTGCGCGACCTTGCCTCGCATTGCCTGTTGCTCAGGTTGGAAGGATCAGACGCGCACCGGCAAGAATTGATCCGGCGTTTCGACCGCGCGCCAAAACCGATGTGCTACCAGGCTGATTTCCTGACCGCCTGCTGGACTGAATATCTTTGTGAAAACAATATGCCAGAAGACAAAGTGAACCCAAATGATTTCATTCGCTGGACCTATAGCCGGGCGCTCGATCATCGTGCTCCCCGCTAT
This sequence comes from Pseudomonadota bacterium, assembly GCA_039025595.1. GTDB lineage: Bacteria > Pseudomonadota > Alphaproteobacteria > Rhodobacterales > Rhodobacteraceae > Roseovarius. Next base: position 3,271 of record JBCCNY010000124.1, read on the forward strand.
GAGGCGATGGCAAGCTGGGGGGTTAGCGTGTCAATGGATGAAGTTGCCGCAATCAACTCGGCTGACGCGTTCGATACCTTGATTGCAACCGCTCTTGAGCGGCGCGCAAGTGCGCCTATGTGAGCTCAATGCGACGCGCGGGCCTATCCCGCTTTGGATTGTGGCCCCCTACAAAGCCGCCTAGACTAAGCCGCCCTCAGAAAGCCAATCATGCCGATCAAACTTCCCTCCGATCTGCCCGCCTTTGACGTTCTCACCCGTGAGGGTGTGATGATCATGTCAGAAGATCAGGCGGCGCGGCAGGACATTCGTCCCCTGCGCATCGGTCTGCTCAACCTGATGCCGAAAAAAATCCAGACTGAGACGCAATTTGCACGCCTGATCGGGGCCACGCCGCTGCAAATCGAGCTGTCGCTGATCCGTATGTCCGAACACCGCACGAAGAACACTGCCGCGGCACATATGGAGAGCTTTTACCGACCCTTCAAAGACGTCGAGAAAACAGGTGAGAAATTCGATGGGCTCATCATTACCGGCGCCCCGATCGAGCATCTGGATTTCCCGGAAGTTACCTATTGGGACGAGTTGCGGCGGGTTTTTGACTGGACCCAAACCCATGTGCACGCGACCTTTGGCGTGTGCTGGGGCGGTATGGCGATGATCAATCATCTGCATGGCGTTCAAAAGCATATGCTGCCCCAAAAGGCCTTTGGTTGCTTTCGTCACCGCAATATGGCGCACGCCTCTGTCTATCTGCGCGGCTTTTCGGATGATTGTGTCATACCGGTCAGCCGTTGGACAGAAATGAAGCGTGACGAGATCACCGCGCATGAGGGATTGAACATCCTGCTCGACAGTGATGCGGTCGGGCCCTGCCTGGTCGAAGACGCCGCGCATCGCGCGGTCTACATCTTCAATCATCTTGAATATGACAGCGACACGCTCAAACAGGAATATGACCGCGACATTGAGGCTGGGACACCGATTGGCGTGCCCTGTCACTACTATCCCGATGATGATCCGGCGCAGCCACCTCTGAACCGCTGGCGCAGCCACGCTCACCTGCTCTATGGGAACTGGTTGGCGGAAATCTACGAGACCACGCCCTATGACATCAACATGGTCGGTCTGGAGACGACAGACCGCCGGGCTGGGAAGCAATGAAACTGCTGCTCGCCTTCGCGGGGATTGTGCTCGTCACCGCCCTGCTGGTTTGGGTTAAGGCACGGACCCACGAGGCCCAGGCCGAATCCAGCTTTCCTCCAGAAGGACAATTCGTGGATGTGGACGGAACGCGGGTGCATGCGGTAGTGCGAGGCGCGCCCGAGGCCCCGCCGCTTGTGCTGATCCATGGCGCATCTGGCAATACCCGTGACTGGACGCTCGATATCGTGCCGCGTCTGGCAACATCCTATCGCGTGATCGTCTTCGACCGACCTGGCTTGGGATACACCGACAGCTCTCGCGGATCGGGGGCCGGCGGAGCTCAGACGATATCCGAGCAAGCCACACTGTTGCAGGCTGCCGCTGCGACTCTGGGAGCCGACAAGCCGGTCGTACTGGGCCATTCCTATGGCGGAGCCGTGGCCCTGGCCTGGGCAGTGCATCATCCGGAACACTTGGCGGCATTGGTGACCGTCGCCGCCGCCTCGCATAGATGGGAAACCGGATTGTCCACGTATTACAAGATCTTGTCCCATCCGATCCTCGGACCCTTGGTCATCCCCTTTCTGACCGCTTTTGTGCCCGACGCGCGGGTCGAAAGAGAAATCGCTGCCGTATTTGAACCCGATGCCGTGCCAAAGGGGTATCTGGATCATTTCGGTGCCGGATTGACCTTGCGCCGCACCTCCATGCGGGCCAATGCGCTGCAACGTGCAAACCTGCTCGACGAGATCACTGTGATGACAAAGCAGTATCCGGACATCAAAGTACCTGTCGAGGTGCTGCACGGCACAGCGGACATGCTGGTCTGGTCATCGATCCACTCTGAGCCGCTGGCGCGCGCGATCCCCGATGCCACGCTGACCCTGTTGCCCGGCACCGGGCATATGCCGCATCACGCGGTTCCTGACGAGATCACAGACGCCATTCACCGTGCCTTTGCAAGGGCCGGGATTGTAGAGCCTTTCAACGCCAAACCCTGATTGCGTTAATAGGATTAACATTTCATATTGTCCAAAAGGACAGTGATATGGAATTGCCTTTCGAAGGCGCAATCAGCGCCTTTTACCAAGATGACGCGCCCAAAGCCCTTCGAAACCATATAGAGAGCGCGAAGAAGAACGATATCCTCTCCCCCAAGTTTCCCTACGAAAAGAGGATGGATAAAATCGACTATGAAGAGCAACTGCACGCGCTTCAGATCGAGACTGTCCGCCTTCAAGCCTGGGCCAAAGAGACCGGCGCCCGGATCGCGATTGTCTTCGAGGGGCGCGATGCCGCGGGCAAAGGCGGGACGATCAAACGGTTTCGTGACTATATGAACCCGCGCGGCGCCCGTCTGGTCGCGCTGCCCAAACCGACCGAAACCGAAGCCAGCCAATGGTACTTCCAGCGCTATATTCCGCATCTGCCGGCCGCGGGTGAAATCGTTTTCTTTGACAGAAGCTGGTACAATCGCGGTGTGGTGGAACAGGTCTTTGACTTTTGCACCGATGAGCAGCGCGAGACCTTTTTCCGCCAGGTTCTGCCGTTTGAGCAGATGCTGATCGATGATGGGATCCACCTGACCAAGTTCTGGCTCAATGTCGGTCGCGCCGAGCAGTTGCGCCGGTTCATGTCGCGCGAGAGCGATCCACTCAAACAGTGGAAACTCAGCTGGATTGACGTGGAAGGCTTGCGCCGCTGGGATGCCTATACCGATGCGATCGAAGAAACATTGACCCGGTCTCATTCGTCCACAGCGCCGTGGACAGTCCTGCGGACAGATGACAAACGCCGCGCCCGTTTGGCCGCAATCCGTCATGTGTTGAGCGCGATCGATTATGGCCGCAAGAATTCTGACGCTGTCGGCACGCCCGATCCTCTGATCTGTGCTGGGCCCGAGATCTGGGAGCGTGAGAGCCATGCCTAAGGCAGGCTATCATCACGGAAACCTGCGCCAGGCCCTGGTTGAGGCCGCATTGGAGGTGATTGCCACTGATGGCGCGACAGGATTTACCCTGGCGCGCGCGGCCAAAGCCGCTGGCGTCACGCCCGCCGCTGTCTATCGCCATTTCAAAGGTCGTGACGATCTTCTGGCCGAGATTGCGCGTCAGGGGCACGAGCGGCTCGCCCTTCTGACGGACACCGCCACCAAAGATCTCGATGCAGGTCTTGGCGCCGTTGCATATTGCTCAGCCTTCATCACGTTTGCAGAGACGTTTCCGGGGTATTTCACCGCGATCTACCTGTCTGGCATATCCCTCACGCACAGCCCGGCTCTGGAAGCCGCCAGCACGCAAAACGTTGCGGTACGAGTGCGCCTGGCAGAACGGCTTTGCCGTGACATTGTGACGCCATCTGCTGATGACATGGCAGCGCATTTACATGCGTTTTGTATCGGCACCGTGCTCACAGGTCCCAAAGCTGCCCGTGCCGTGACCGAGACGCTTCAATCTGGAATGCAGATCTATCTGAAGGGTCTCGGCGTAGAAATACCCCTCGACTGATTGGCCTGACCCGACCGAGCCAGGGACGTAGCTCTTTCCGTCCTGTAAGCGACAAACCCGAAAAAGGGTCTCCCGAAGACGGCTCTCTGAATTTTCCCGTGTCGCAATCTGGAAAACCAACTCCTGGCGAAACATCTATCTTCAAAGACAAATTAGAGCTTTTACTTACATGTCGAAACACCAGTGTGTAATTGATTTGCGATCACCTTTCTTAAGTCAGCGCCGGTCGCAGACTGACCGTTTTACGGAATTTCCTGTTTGCAGGTCCATTCCCACTATTCCTGGACAATCATCTTTGAGCTTATTTCGTGGTGATCACGCTACCAATTAAAGGCGGACCGACATCAAAACATAGCATCCGGCACGTTGGGCTGATTTCTTTGACGGTCTTTGGTTTGATTGGTTGGAAATTCGTTAGGTTGTTGCTTCTGGCGGGCGGGAGGCGATGCGGTGATGGGGCCGAGGCAGGTTGCGCGCGCGGCGCTCTTTTATGAGGTCGCGCTTGAAGGGTTTAGGCCTGCGGAGCATCCGTTGCGCGGCATTGGCCGGTTGGTGGACCTCGGCGGCATCGGGGCGCTTCCGCGAGCGCGGGCTGGTCCGCTATTTGTTTGAAAAGGGGCTGCGCCGCTGCCGTGATCGGGACCTTGTCGGCGGCCAGAACTCCGGCGTCGATACCGGCCTGAATGTTGCCGATATCCAGGACCAGAACTCCGGCAATCCCGGGGACCGGGCGGCTCGCGAGCGTGATCCCGCAGATGCCCCTGCCACGCGCGCGTATCTCGATACGCCGGGGGACGAAGCCTTCGGTGCAGCGCCCGCCGCCAAACCCAAATTCACTGCGCATGCCGACCCTGCCCGCCAATCGACGGCGGCGCGTAACGCTGCGCCACTGGAACGTCATTGTCTCTCGCCAGTGGTCCGAAAGACATGACGAGAGACATGGCGAAAGACAAGGCGAGAGACATGGCGAGAGACATGACGAGCGCGTTCTTTGCCGGGTCTGACACACCTGATCGACACGGACCTGATCGACACACCCCTGATCGACACGGACCTTATCGACCGGAACGGATCACGGCATCGTCGTCGATATGGACGCCAGCCGGTCGAACAAAACCGCAGAAGGCGGCGCGACGCGCAAGATGCTCGACCGCAGCCAAACCCGGTTTGGCGCGAAGCCCGGCGACATCGCCCGCCAATGCACCGGCGCCAGAGTTCAACAGAGTTCAACAGAGTTCAACAGAGTTCATCCGAGTTCAACCCGATAGCCCGGCTGATAGCCTGGCGACGGCGCAAGACGCTCGAGAGGCTCTGCGCTCATCCAGAACGCATCCCGGTCCGGGACGAAGCCAAGCACGAAGCCAAGCACGGAGCCCCGCACGGGACGCATGTGACGTTCAAGCCGAGATTACCCTCGCCGCCATCGCCCAACCCCCCGGCAACCAGCCAGACACCCAGCCAGACAACTAGCCAGGCAC
>JBCCNY010000125.1:0-8343 GCA_039025595.1 Pseudomonadota bacterium
CAGCGACGCCGATGCCCGCCGTCTGGTAAAGCTGATCCGCGGCATACCTGCCAAGATCAACCTGATCCCGTTTAATGAATGGCCCGGCGCGCCCTATGCTCGCAGCGATTGGGACAGGATCGAGCGCTTTGCCGATATCGTCCATAAAGCCGGATACGCCAGTCCGATCCGCACCCCTCGGGGCGAGGATATTATGGCGGCTTGTGGTCAGCTCAAATCGGCAACCGAACGCGCCCGCAAGTCACGCGCCGCAATCGAGGCCGAAGCCAGCTTGCGTTAGGCGTCTTCTTCATCGAGCCGCGGGCATGTCTGCCGTAGCAAAACATAGAAAGTGTAATGCAGACAAATCGGCGCAATCGAGAGCACGACCACACGGATGTGAAACGCCGTTTCTGTGGCAACCAAAGTCTCGTTGATCGCAAGGACTAACACGCTCATCAGCGCATAAAGCTTCAGCAAGTGAGTGCGAAAGATCTCCGGCAGATCGCGACCCTGGCGTACCGGAACAAATCGGTCACGCACCATCGTGTCGCCCTTGACGCCCCACCACATGAGCATTGCGTAAGAGACGCAGCAAAAGCTGACCAAGCGATGCGTGACCATGGGGTCAAGCCACCAGACCTGTATCCCAAGCAGCCCGATAATCATGCAGGTGGCCCAGGACGTCGCCTGACTGGCCCGTCCGAAAACACTCCGATGACGCCTGACTGTTACCGGAAGAACCACCCAAATCTGGACAAACTGCGCAAAAACGGCGGACCAGACGAAGGCGATCGGCGGCGCGAAAGAAAAACCGCGCAACAGGGTCCAGGAACCAATGAATGCCAAAGGCATGATCAAGCGGCCCCAGGAGACCGGGGGCAGATTCGAAAACAGGTAACGCATATGAATTCTGAAACGCTGATTTAAATCCATGCAGATACGGTGACCGCTCTCGCAGGCATTTCGAAGGCACAAATGCGTCGACCGCTTGGTGCGCTTTACTTGAACCATTGTTATCAGGCAGAGTTGCAAAATGGTAACCCGTCTGGCTTTGAAACTCGGCTTGGCCTTTTGCACCGCTTTTCACGCCGCTCCTGCGCTACCGCAAGACATAACGTGGACACCGGACGCGACGGAGGCATGCCTTGCAGAGCAGTCCGACAGGGATATGCTCGAGGTTTGTATCGGGCGGTCGGCCGCGCTTTGCATCGATACGCCGGATGGCTACACCACGGTTGGAATGTCTTTTTGCGCCAACCAAGAAGCGGTCTATTGGGACAATAGACTGAATGCCGCCTACCAGGCACTCAGTGCAATCGAAGCGGAGCGCGACGCGGCAATGGCCGAATTTGGTTCCGCCGCACCCTCGATGTCTGATGCCTTACGCGACATGCAACGGGCCTGGATCACCTTTCGGGACGCCAGTTGCGCCTATGAAGCCAGCCAATGGGGCGGCGGCTCTGGGACCGGGCCTGCGGTTTTGAGTTGCAGAATGCACATTACCGGCACACAGGCGCTGGCGCTTGAGGCTCGGCTTAGAGCGAAAAAAGCCCAGTAAGCACTCTCGTGACCTACTTGATGTCGATCCTGCTCAATCCCACGTTTATCTTGCAAAAGACGGAGCTGAACGATGCTGACCATCACAAAGAAAGCCGATAACCGCATCGACATCGAATTGCATGGTGAGATCGATAGCGAAACCATGCGCAAGGCTCTGGACGATCTGATTGCGCAAACCGCGGAAATGACCCACGGCTTGGTGTTGTACCGGATACACGAAATGTCCCTGCCAACGCTGGGCGCCTTGGGCGTTGAAATGACCTATTTGCCCAAGCTGTTCGGTCTTCTGGGCAAGATCGACCGCTGCGCTGTACTAAGCGATGCCGCCTGGATCCGCACTTCGGCAGAAATTGAGGGCGCGATTATTCCCGGTATCGAGATCAAGTCCTTTGCCCTCGGCGAGGATACGGCGGCTGAGGCATGGCTCGCCGGGGACTGACCCTCGGATCATTGACTCTGGTCAGGTCCGCTTTGGAATATCGACCAGCTTGCCGCGCGGGATTTGGCAGGCCGCGTCGTAGAATGGCATTTCGTGCGTTTGACCGGCATGAAGCGCGCCATCGATACAGGTGATCTTAAGAGGCGTTCCGGCATCGGGTGCCGCCTCATCAAAAAGAGCGATGCCAACGCCCGTCTTCAGAAATGGGGAAAAAGCTCCGGCTGTGACCCGTCCGATCCGCTCTTCATTCTGAAGAACCGCACCCCCTATCACCGGCTCTTCAGACGGACACGCAATCCCGGTCAGACGCGAAGACCGATCTGCCGTCTCCAGCGCGGCCTTACCGACGAAGTTGTCCTTGTCCATATCCACGAAGTGGCCAAGACCCGCAGCAAAGGGCGTGGTCGTCGCGTCGAAGTCGGAATTTGCATTCAGAATACCCGCCTCGATGCGCCTGATATGCATGGAATCAAGACCAAATACCGTCATCCCAAAAGGCGCCCCAGCCTTTTCCAGATGCGCCCAGAGGGCATGGGCATCGTGATGCGGCTCGGTGTAGTATTCCCAACCCAATTCATTTGTGTACCCGGTGCGGGTGATGACCACCTCCTGTCCGCCAAGCCTCACGCGAGCAATCCCGAAATAGCCAAAAGGCTCGGGCAGTTTGCTGTCATCACAGGCGGCGGCCAGAATATCCAGAGAGGCGGGGCCCTGCATCTGGGAGACATAGATCTGCGGATCAGAGATCTCGACATCCATGCCACGCGCATGTGCCTTCGCCCAGCTCAGAAAATCGCCATCCGCCTGGACGTACCAGAAAAGATCATCGGCCAGTCGCAGCAAAACCCCATCAACGATCAACCCGCCATCGTCATAGCAAGCCAGGCCGTAGCCGCAGCGACCCGGCCGCAGTTTCGTGATGTCCTTGGTGAAGAGATAATCGAGCAAACGTTCCGCGTCAGGTCCGCGAAACTGGAGCGGCAATTCTCCAGTATTGAGAACAGCTGCCTTTTGCCTGAGCAGCCAATAACCCTCCTCGGTGGAGATATGATTATCGAAGCCGAGCGTCATATGACGACGGTTATAGATTGTGTAGAAGGGTTGAAGCGGAGCCTCGACAGCGTAGTAGGGATGACGGCTCATGTTGAAGTCCCAACCGGCCCCATCAATGGCGCGGACGACATCCCTTTTTTTCCCGTCACCGCTCCCCAGCATGTGCAATCCTCCTTTAGTTTTCCATTCAGTCGCTACGATCATCCTTTGCCATTCATGTGTAATACAACGGGTATCCGAGGCTCGCGATGCATTTGATCTTAAGTCAGATTTAGTTAAACTAAATTCATGTATTCCAACCTGCCCTCACTGAATGCGTTGCGTGCATTCGAGGCCACAGCCCGGCACCTGAGCTTCACGCGGGCCGCACGGGAACTGCACGTAACACCAGCCGCCGTCAAACAACTTGTCTCGAAGCTAGAGGCTAGTTTGGGCCACGCGCTCATACTGCGGCAAGGACAGGCTCTTGTGCTGACAGATGCGGGACGCAGGGGACAGGCGCGTTTGTCTGACGGGCTGCGCCTGATGGCCGAGGCAGTAGAGGCGATGCGCCCCGTTCCTGCCCGTCACCGTCTGACTGTTTCTGTCGATCCGTTTTTCGCGGCAACATGGCTGGTGCCGCGCCTGACCCGGTTTCGCGATCTACATCCTGAATCCGACGTTTTGATCGACAGCACGATGGAAATCCGCGATCTCCAAAGCGGCGATGCCGATATCGCCATTCGTTATGGCGTGGCGCCAGAAAAAGGGCTTCGACATACGCGCTTGTTCGAAGACGGCATCACACCTGTTTTCAGTCCCAGGCTCGTGAACGACCCTCCGCGGATCAAGAAGATCGAGGATTTGCGCGACGCCACTCTGTTGCACTGGGATCTGTCTTCAACCCCCTGGGCGGTGGCGACCGCATATTGGTTCAGCTTCGAGACATGGTTTGCAACTTCTGGATTAGATCCCCCGACAGGGACGCACAGCCTGCATTTCAGTGACTACAACCTCGCCATTCAGGCCTCGATTGCGGGACAGGGTATCGTTCTGGGCAGCTGGCCCATCATCCGCGCGGCCATGGACGCCGGTTTGCTTATTGCGCCGTTCGGCTCACCCATCAACACCGATATAGGCTACGACGTAGTCGTGACCGAAATCATTCAGCGTGAGCCCGCGATACGGGATTTCTGCAACTGGCTGGTTGAAGAAGCGCGCGCGGAACCAAGATGGGCGGAAGTCAAAGCTCGGGCGCGCTGAGCAAGGTGCCCCTGCTTTTCCCTAATTTGGCACAATTATTGCCATAGGCGGAAAATAGCTCATTCACACTAGAAATGGTGAAGCGAGTAAAAACGATGGGTTTTACAAAGACCGAAGACATCAAGGCGTTGGTTTTGCGCGAACGCGAATTGTCTGTTTCAGACCGCGAATGGAAATTTCGCCTAAAGGGATATGGCCTTGCAATCAAAGAAGAAGCACGCGGTCGATTCGTGACGGCCCTGCGCGGTGATCGCGATCTGTGCATCCTGATCGGAACGGCCTGATAACACCTGCTTAAGCCTTGCATGTTGCCCTGAGCCGCGTTTGGGTGCACCGAGCGGCACGGAGGGTAGGACATGGGCGAGACAGTTCTGGGCGTTATCGGAGGCTCTGGCCTATACGCCATTGACGGTCTCGAGGACGTCGAATGGCGCCAGATCGATACACAATGGGGCACCCCGTCGGATGATCTGCTGACCGGTACTCTTGCCGGGATGAAAGCCGTGTTTTTGCCCCGTCATGGCCGCGGTCATGTTCACTCTCCAACATCAATCCCGTATCGCGCCAACATTGCTGCGCTCAAATCCCTCGGCGTGACCGATGTGATCAGCGTGTCCGCCTGCGGCTCCTTCCGCGAAGACATGGCGCCCGGCGATTTCGTCGTTGTGGATCAGTTCATCGATCGAACCTTTGCGCGTGAAAAATCCTTTTTCGGACCCGGCTGTGTGGCACATGTCAGCGTCGCAAATCCCACTTGTCCCCGGCTTGGCGCGCATTGCGTGACGGCGGCCGAGGCGGCGGGCGTCAAGGTCCATGGCGGTGGCACATATCTGGTGATGGAAGGCCCGCAATTCAGCACACTTGCGGAATCGAAGCTCTACCGTGAAGTCTGGGGCTGCGACGTCATCGGTATGACCAACATGCCCGAGGCCAAGCTCGCAAGGGAGGCCGAGCTTTGTTATGCCTCGGTGGCCATGGTCACCGATTACGACAGCTGGCACCCCCATCACGGCGAAGTGGATGTCACGCAGATTATCGAAACGCTGACACAGAATGCCGGACATGCGCGCGAGATGATCACGCGACTGCCGGCGCTTTTGGGATCTGAGCGCGTGCCCTGCCCTTATGGATGTGACCGGGCGCTCGATACCGCGATTATCACTGCACCGGAGGCGCGCGATCCCGCTGTTCTCAAGACTCTCGACGTTATTGCCGGACGGGTTTTATCGTCGTGAATTCAGAGACTTGCACCGGCTTTAACCTTGCCCGTTATCCAAGGGTATCGGCACTCTTTGATGTGTTTGGTGCGCCCTCTTTTGGAGAATTGTAATGCCTTTTGACCTTTGGCTGGCCTTTGTCGCGGCGTCCACGGCACTCTTGCTGATCCCAGGTCCGACCGTTCTTTTGGTGCTGAGCTATTCGCTGAGCCAGGGGAAGCGCGTGGCGCTCGCCAGCGCAGGCGGCGTGGCCTTAGGTGATTTCGTTGCGATGAGCGCCTCTCTGGCCGGTCTTGGCGCCTTGGTCCTGACATCGGCGCTAGCTTTCACGATCCTGAAATGGGTGGGTGCGGTTTACCTGGTGTGGCTTGGTCTCAAGCTGTTTTTGAGCGCCAAGACAGGAACACTTCAGCCCATATCCGCGACGGTCGCCCCAGCTCGAGGTGTTTTCTGGCATACGGCGGCGGTGACCGCGCTCAATCCCAAGTCAATCGCCTTTTTCACCGCTTTCGTACCCCAGTTCATTTCCGTGGACCGGGCTCTGTTGCCGCAATTCGTCGTGCTCATTGCCACGTTCGTCGGGCTCGCCGCCTTGAATGCGCTGGCTTATGCGCTGCTGGCAGACCGGTTGCGCACCGCCATTGCTCGACCGGGCGTGACCGCCTGGCTCGCGCGCGGCGGCGGTGCCACGCTGATCGGCATGGGCGTGATGACCGCGGCGTTGCGGCGTCCTGCATGAAACGAACGACCGGAGAGTGACATGACACCTGCCAAGACTGTGAAAGATTATATCCGCACCATCGTCGATTTCCCGCATGAGGGGATCATGTTTCGCGATGTCACGACGCTCTTTGCTGATCCGCGGGGCTTTCGCATGGCGATTGATCAGTTGCTGCACCCCTATGCCGGTCAGCGCATTGACAAGGTTGTCGGGTTAGAAGCCCGCGGTTTCATCCTCGGCGGCGCGGTGGCGCATCAGCTCTCGGTTGGGTTCGTGCCGATCCGCAAAAAAGGCAAGCTGCCCGGCGCGGTCATCTCCGAAGATTACACGCTCGAATATGGTGAAGCCGTGGTCGAGGTGCATGACGATGCGATCTCGGCGGGCGAAAAGATACTGGTTGTCGATGACCTACTCGCGACGGGTGGCACAGCCGAGGCGGGGATCAAACTGATCGAGCGTTTGGGCGGCGATATTGTCGGTTGCGCGTTTGTCATAGATCTCCCCGAGCTAGGAGGGCGGACAAAACTCGAAGCACTGGGCATGGAGGTTTACGCCTTGTGTGAGTTTGACGGGCACTGATCGATCAAAAACGGTTCAAATGCAGTTCGGGAAAACCAAAGCGACCAACGGCACTTCTAGCGGTTCAGAAGAATGGTGACCGTCAAAGTTGCAACTGGCTGCTTGAGCCGCGCACAAGCCTCCAGACCATTGATTTACTATCCTCGTTTTTTACACTCCAGCGCCTGAAAGACCCCAATATTACCCGCGAAATGCCTGAAAAGGCTTTGGAACAACGAGGTTGAAAGAGCTTCGCACCAGCATTGGACCAGATCAGTCAATGTTCATGACGCTGAACCGATCGCGTATCGGGCATCTGCATGCTTTTCACATATGGGTCCGCATGTGATCGGGCTTTCCGATGCAACCTCTGCAGATACCTTTTTTGTGCAACTTCTCGATGCGAAAACGCGCGTGGCTTGCGCCGCGCAGCCGCTGCGCCTATAGCGCGACGACGTAGAAACCGCCCGTCATCATCGCCCGGAGGCCCGCCATGTCCCATGCCCAACTCGAAACCGCGATTGAGGCCGCGTGGGAAACACGCGATGGGATCACGCCCGCCACGACGGGTGAGACGCGTGACGCGATCGAGGACACACTTGCGGCTCTCGACAGCGGCACTTTAAGGGTCGCGGAGAAGGTCGCGGACAACAGCTGGCACGTCAACCAATGGGCCAAGAAAGCCGTGCTGTTGGGCTTTCGGCTAAAGGATATGGCACCCCAATCCGGCGGCCCCCAGGGTGGCACGTGGTGGGACAAGGTCGATAGCAAATTTCACGGCTGGGGCGACAACCAGTGGAAAGCGGCGGGCTTTCGCGCCGTGCCGAACTGTATCGTGCGCAAATCCGCCTTCATTGCGCCAGGCGTGGTCCTGATGCCTTCATTCGTCAATCTCGGGGCCTACGTGGACGAGGGCACCATGGTCGACACCTGGGCCACCGTGGGCAGCTGCGCCCAGATCGGTAAAAATGTGCATCTGTCAGGGGGCGTGGGCATCGGTGGTGTATTGGAGCCGATGCAAGCGGGTCCCACGATCATCGAAGACAACTGCTTTATCGGGGCGCGTTCCGAGGTGGTTGAAGGCTGTGTCATCCGCGAAGGGTCAGTCTTGGGCATGGGCGTCTTCATCGGTAAATCCACCAAAATCGTCGACCGTGAGAGCGGCGATGTCATGTATGGCGAGGTCCCGCCTTATTCGGTGGTCGTCGCAGGGTCCATGCCCTCCAAAAATGGCATCAACCTCTATTGCGCCGTGATCGTGAAACGAGTGGATGAACAGACACGCTCGAAGACCGGTATCAACGAGCTTTTGCGTGACTGATACAGACAAATCGGCGAAGAAAAAATCCCGTCAAGACGTCTTCACACTCTTGGTCGAGGTCGGTCGGAAATCAGGTGATGGCCTGCCCGATCAAGCGACTGGAGCGGCCTTGATGGTCTATGCCTCGGGCGTAGACGAAGCCGAGGCGGTGCGCGAAACGGTGGCCATTCTGAAGCAGGCGGACATGGCGCCTCTCGATGTGTCCGGTTACGGCACTCTGGCCGAGCGCGAGGCAGAGGGCCACGATATC
>JBCCNY010000126.1:0-8293 GCA_039025595.1 Pseudomonadota bacterium
TTCGCAACCGATGCCACTTTCGCCACAGGTGAGAGTACCGACATTCAACGACGGTCGCACCAGGATCATAACAAGGATGGCGATACAACAGATTCCGGCGAAATCGGAAATGCGAATTTCAACGCGCTTCAGGCGCAATCCATGCCTTGCTACTCTGCTGGCACGCTGATCGAAACGGATTGCGGGCTACGTTCGGTGGAAACGCTGACGGTGGGGGACCGGGTGGCGACCCGCGATCACGGATATCAGGCGATCCGCTGGATCCGGGCGGGAACTCAGTTCCTGAAATCTGTGCAAAAGGACCAAAAACCGGTCCTGATAACGGCAGGAGCGCTCGGGCCTGGATTGCCCGGCCGAGCGTTGATTGTCTCGCCTCAGCATCGGATTCTGGTTGGTGGCTGCAACCAATTGTTGGGCGTTTTTGACGACGAGGTCTTCGTACCGGCGAAATCCCTGACGCAATTGCCTGGGATCCGTCATATGCAGGGACGGCGTCAGGCGCGTTGGTGGCACTTCGCTTGCCAGGGACATGAACTTGTCCGCGCGAATGGATGTCTGTCGGAGTCGCTGCTGATCGGTCCAATGGTCTTGCGGCAGTTGCCTCGAAACGAACAGAGCCGGTTGCGCGCGCTTTTTTCCTATGGAGATTCGCACCCTGCAACCGTGCTGAATGGTCCACCGGCGCGCCGGTGCCTGACCTTACGGCAGGCGAACGAGATGTGCGCCATCGCACTTCGTTCAAATCCGATGAAACGCGCCGCCTGACCTGGCCAACCCATCAGACTTACCGGCTTTGGTAGACGAAGGTAAGTTGGCGTGTTGCTCCATTGGGGGGGCGGGGAAAGGGCGCTGCCGCGCGAACCTGAGCTTTGGCGCCTCGGTCAACTTCGGCCGAGCCGGAGCCGTCGAGAATGTCGACCCAGGCCAGCGATCCATCTGGATTGATCCTGAAAAAGACCCGTGCCCATCCGCGTTCTGAGACCGCGACTTTCCGGCTACGATTGAGGTGAACCAGCACCTCGCCCGCGTAATTCGTGACATCCGAATTCCCCGGACCACGGGCGGATTGAAAGCCGTTGCCGCCCCGATTGCCGCCCCCACCGCGCAGAAAGGGATCTACTCCGTCGCGACGATAGGCGGCGAGGGGCGATTCGATCACCCGGTTGGGATCGCGCAAATACTCGCGGAGGCTCTGAGGGTCGTCTGGAAGACCCGGCGGCTCTGGTGCGTCCCGAGACTGACGCAGCCGCGGACGTGGTGAACTGAGGACCGCCGCCGCAGCGAGGTCGACTGTCTCCTCTGGCTCAACTGGCTCTGGCTTGGGGTTTTCCAAGCTGGTGTCGGGCGTGGGCTGGGGATCTTCGGGCTCCACCTCGCTGGTATCCAGCGGAATGACCGGGATCGCCGAGGGTGTCACCGGTGCCGTAACGGAGGGTGACGGAACAGACGGGCTGGGCAGCGCGGCCAAACGCTCTTGGATAGCTTCTGGCGCGGCGTCAGGGGTTATCTCTGATGCGGTCTCTGTTTCTTGCGCCTCGGCTTCGGTTGCCCCGTCAGGGAGGCCCTCAGGTGGGTTCTGTGCCGCCTCAGAGGGCAGAGGAGGAGCGCTCGTCGTCTCGCTTGGTGCGCCGGGTTCTCCCTCCGTAGGTTGTACGGCCTCTGGATTGGGCGCACCGGGATCATCGGTGCCGGTCTCGCCAATGGTGGAGCGTTGTCCGGTCTCTATGATCCCAGTATCGGGGGCATAGGTCCTTTGCGGATTTGCCGAGGCGACAAGCGCGTTGGATGTGGGCGGCTCTGCCTCTTCGGGTTCTGGCGGGGCCTCGGCCTCTTCCGGTTCCGGCGGCGCTTCCGCCTCTTCCGGTTCCGGCGTTGCGGCTTCCTCCGGTTCGGGTTCCGGCGCCGCTTCGGGTTCGACGGGTTCAGCTTCGGTCTCGGCTAGGTCTTCGAACGCATTGGTGAGTTCGACCGCGTCGCTCTGGTTCGACGCCGTGGCCGGTTCATCCGTCACGCGCACGGTCGCGCCGATCCCGAGAAGATGCAGCAAAAGTGACAGGAGCGCCGCCACGCTTGCAATAAACAGCGACCGGCGGATCATGGCAGACCCTGCTCTGTGACCAGAATGACGGACGGCGCGCCCAATCTACGCAATGCACCGGTGACCTCGATGAGCCGTTGACCGGTCGCGGCTTGATCTGGGACAAGCCGGACCGGATTTGGTCCATGATCCGCCATGAAGCGTTCCGGGTCGGACGGGACACCGCGATAGTTCAGCGATCCATCGGCGCGCAAAACCAGCGCATCGGGCGGCTCGCGCCCCTCCAGATCCTCGGTGTTGACAAGCCGGACCTCCGGGTCGAGAGGCGGCGCAACGGTGCCTGCGATCAGAAAGAAGATCAGCAGCAGAAAGACCACGTTGATGAGCGCAATCGTCGAATTGCGTGCGCGGCGTGGAGGGCTGGGGCGGATCATATCGCTACTCCAGAACCGTCACGCTCAGACCTTCGCGCCCGCGCAGACGCACAAGCAAATCAACAAGCCGCTGTGCCGTCACATCCGCATCGAGGCTGACCAGAACTTGTCCGGTTTGAGCCTCGTCGGCCAGAGCGTCGAGCGTAATGTCGTCGCCGTTCAGCACCAAACGTTCCGCCCCCAGCTGCACGAAAAAGCGGTCGCTGGGAACGGCCTCGGAGACCGGCCCGCCTGTGGCCTGGCTTAGTTCAATCTCACCAAAACGCGAGAAGGTCGATGTCAGCATGAAAAACAGCAAGAGCAGGAAAATCACGTCAATCAAAGGCGTGACCGATAGCGGTCGCCTTTTGAAGGGCGCGACATCACGCATGCGCGGGCGCGGTGTCAGGCGAGGACGCGCTGAACGTCGCGGTCACATCATGTCCCGGGGCCAGGATTGTCCGCAAGGCTTTGTCTGCATAAACACGTTCGCGCGCCGTGCGGCTTTCAAACCAGGCAAGGATCATCGATGTGGGCATCGCAACGGCCAGACCAACCGCTGTTGTTATAAGGGCCACCCAGATGCCCCCGGCCAACAGCGACGGATCCACAGCCGATCCCGCCTGTTGCAGACTTTGAAACGCCTCGATCATGCCCAGCACGGTGCCAAAAAGGCCCAGCAAGGGCGCGAGCTGCGCGATCGTGTCCAACAGACGAAAACCCCGCTCCAGGCCCGCGAGGGCGAGACCCGCCTCTGCGTCGAGCCGTCCTTCCAGCCCGGGTTGATCCGGGGCCTCCATGGCCGAGCCCACAAGTGGCGCGAGGTAGCTGCGGCTTTGCACCAGGCGCGAACGCGCGCGCCGTGTGTCTCCGGCATCCCAGGCCGAGAGCGCCTCCGAGAGCACTTTGTGGCGCCCGACGCCTGAGGCCGCAAATTGCCAGAGTTTGTAGAGCGTGACGGCCAGCGTCAGAACTGACATGACGAGCAATATAGCCACAACGGGACCGCCGAGGGCCAGAATGCCGCGCAGGGCGTCGATGAGGGTCATCCGATTAACTCCACATTGAGGCGGCTTGTCAGAGACAGCGCGCGGTCGCATAGATCACTGGCCTCACTGCCGGCCTCGCCCGCAACGGTGCAGGTGCTTGCCCCATTGATCAGCACGCGGCCGACAGCGTCACAGGTGGTGCTGGTCAGTTCGAACTGACGCACCCTCGGACGCGCCTGAGGCAGGTCTCGAAAGTCAAAGAGCGAGAGGCTTGTCACCGCGCCATCCGCGTCGAAGATCACCGTCTCAAATACTGCCTTTTCGATATCCATTCCGGTTTCATTTCGGGCAATGAAAGACAGCCTGCAGGCCTGTTCAACGGTTTGCAGGGCATTGAGTTCCAGAAAGAGCAGCGGCGTGTCGGTTGCATCCTCTTGCGCCTGGACCATAACCGGCCCACCGCTCATCAATGTGATCGTCAGGGCAACGCGGCTCCACATGGCAGGTTCCTCGTTTTTGGTCGTTCGTACTGCTGTCGGTCCAGATGTAGCACCCACATCCAAGACACAGGGCATTTGCCTCTGGTTATTACGTTTGGCTTACCGCAGACCGTCGCTTTGTGAAAGGGTCGCGCGCGGCTTTGTGATCTGACGGCAAACGCGTGCCGTTGCTTAAATCTCCAGTAAAACCGCGCCAGCCCGGCCTTTTCGCATCACCAGATCATGCGCCCGTGCTCCTTCTGCCAAGGACAGTTTATCGTGAACCTGTGGGTTCAGTGCCCCCGATGTCAACGCCTCGTGGAGCATCGAAATCGCAGTTTGCCGCTCTGGACCTGGCAAGACATAAATAAGTGTGATGTCGATTTTCAGGGCTTTGAACAGAAATGAGCCGAAAGGAAGCGTGGGTGTCATATTTTTTCCGGAACCATAGGCCGCGATCGTACCCAAGGGCGCCATGACCTCGGCAAGTAACGTCGCGTTCTGGCCAAACTCGACCTCAACGGCGCGATCCACCAAATCCGGGGCTGCGTCCGCAACACGCGCCGCAAGCTCCGGGTCCTTGTAGTCGAAGACCGCATGCGCGCCAGCGTCCAGCACCTCTTTATGCGCGCTGGGCGACGCCGTCGCCAGAACCTGCGCACCACCCCAGCGGGCCAACTGCACTGCATTGCGACCCACAGCACCGGCCCCTCCTGAGATGAGCAGGGTCTTCCCTTGCACAGACCCGCCGCCAAAAACGGTATGCGCAGCGGTCAATGCAGGAATGCCCAACGTCGCTCCGGTTTGCAGTGCAACACCTTCCGGCAAGGCCACGGCCTGCTCTGAAGGCAAGGCGATGTACTCAGCCGCCGTGCCGAAGGCGCGTTGCCATTGCCCGTTCCAGATCCAGACACGCTCGCCCAACCGGCTCGTTTCAACTCCAGGCCCAATCGCGTCGATCACGCCTGCGCCGTCCGAATGCGGTATGATGCGAGGATAAGGCAGGTGCGGCACACCCGGTCTGCCGCCGGCGCGCGCCTTCGCGTCAGACGGATTTACCCCCGAAAAAGAAAGCCGCACGCGAACCTCGCCTGAACCGGGCGACGGTGTGTCGAATTCGGAAACTCTCAGAACATCGTCGGCCGAACCGAAACTGTCATACCACAATGCACGCATCGCCAATCACGCGCCGGCGCGTTAGGACGACTTTCGGCGCAAACGGATGACCACATCTACGCTGGCGATCTCTGCGCCCTCGGGGGCCTCGGGCAGACGGCTGATCTCAAGCTCATCTGCCGGAGCGTCAGACAACCTGTTCTCGTCTTCCCAAAAGAAATGCGGGTGATCATGCGTATTGGTGTCGAAATAGCTTTTGGAGCCATCGACCGTGACCTCTTGCAACAATCCAACGTCGCAAAATGCTCGCAGCGTGTTGTACACAGTGGCAAGCGAGACACTCTCACCGTTTTGACGAACCGCCGCGAAAAGGCTTTCTGCAGTGACATGCCGGTGTTTTCCGTCACCAACAAGAAGCTCTGCCAACGCGACACGCTGCTTGGTCGGCCGCAATCCTGCGCCGGTCAGCCATTGAGTGCCCAAAGTGGTGCCGCGTAGGTCTGACATTAAATAAATCCTGTTCCAACGTACATATAGGTCGTTCACGAGGTCGATTTCAATCATTTTCCGTCCTTTTGACGTTATTGGAGGGTCGCGCCGCTCTTGCGCGCAGCTTTTGGGCGGTGATAGAGGAGCGCGGAAATGGTACGCATTGCGAGAGGCGCGACCCCATGGCTGGTTTTCCGAGTAGTTTTGAAAAGGATGACCTGCTGAAATGCGCGCGAGGCGAGCTTTTCGGGCAAGGAAACGCGCAATTGCCTGAACCTCCGATGCTAATGATGGACAGAATAACCGAAGTAAGCGCCGATGCCGGCGAGCAGGGCAAAGGTCATATTGTGGCCGAGCTCGACATTTCACCGGACCTTTGGTTTTTCCCCTGTCACTTTCCGGGTAACGAGGTGATGCCAGGATGTCTGATGGTGGATGGGTTATGGCAGCTCGCTGGTTTCAACCTGGGTTGGCGTGGATGGCAAGGTCAGGGGTTTGCGTTGGGCGCGGGCGAAGTAAAGCTCTCCGGCATGGTCCGTCCGGATCGCAAACTTGTTCGCTACGAGGTCAACTTTACGCGTGTGATTGACCGGCGCTTGAAAATGGGTGTTGCAAACGGTGTCGTGAGAGCGGACGGTGATGTCGTCTGCGAGGTCAAGGACATGAAAGTTGGTTTGTCGAAAGCGGAGAGCTGACGAGCTAAAAGCGGATGGGACGATCTATGTCCTTATTGAGCCAAGGGAGTAGCATGCGCCGCGTTGTCGTCACCGGATTGGGGATCATCTCTAGTATTGGCAATTCGGCGGCGGAGGTGTTGGCTTCGCTGCGGTCGGGCAAATCCGGCATTACGGCCAACGCAGAGATGTCCGAGCATGGGTTTCGCAGTCGGGTGGCTGGCGATCTGAAACTGGATGTGACCCGTTTGATCGACAAGCGCGTATTGCGCTTCATGGGTCCGGGTGCAGCCTATGCCTACATCGCGATGAGCCAAGCCATTGCCGATAGCGGATTGGACGAGCGCGAGGTTACCAATCCGCGCACGGGGCTTGTTGCGGGATCGGGCGGACCGTCGACATCAGCCATGCTGGCCGCTCATCAATCGGTGCTAAAAACCGGGGCCACGAAACGGATTGGACCTTTCGCTGTGCCCAAAACCATGTGTTCGACCGTCTCGGCCAATCTCAGTACGGCGTTCAAGATCAAGGGCGTAAACTACTCGATCACCTCTGCCTGCTCGACCAGCCTGCATTGCATCGGAAACGCCGCAGAACAGATCATGCTCGGCAAGCAGGACGTGATGTTCGCCGGTGGCGGGGAAGAACTTGACTGGACCCTGTCATGCCTGTTCGACGCGATGGGTGCCATGAGTTCCAAGTTCAACGATACGCCGGAGAAAGCGAGCCGCGCCTTTGATGCCGATCGTGATGGTTTCGTGATTTCAGGCGGTGGAGGGATTGTCGTTCTCGAAGAGCTCGAACATGCCAAAGCACGCGGTGCGAAGATCTACGCCGAGGTGACGGGCTATGCCGCGACGTCGGATGGCCATGATATGGTTGCCCCCTCGGGCGAAGGCGGCGAACGCGCTATGCGTCTCGCTCTCTCGCAACTGCCAGAGGGACGGAAAGTCGGATACATCAACGCGCATGGCACCTCGACACCGGTGGGCGATGCCGGCGAAGTTCAGGCCGTGCGCCGGATCTTTGGCGACGGCGCGGTGCCGCCAATATCGTCAACCAAATCGATGACTGGTCATAGCCAGGGCGCGGCTGGCGCGCAGGAAGCTATTTATTGTCTTCTGGCGCTCGAACACGACTTCATCATACCCTCGATCAACGTCGAGACCCTTGACGAGGCACTTCAACCTGAAGAAGTCGCCGTCGCGCGCGTGGATGGAGCCGGACTCGACACAGTCATGACGAACAGCTTCGGATTTGGCGGCACGAATGGCTCGATGCTGCTGAGCCGTTTTAGTGGGTAGGGAATGATGACGCAGGCGTTGCAGGGTAAGCGGGGTCTGATCATGGGAGTGGCGAATGATCGCTCTATCGCATGGGGCATTGCGAAAGCGATGCACGAGGCCGGGGCGGAACTTGCGTTTACCTATCAAGGCGAAGCCTTTGAAAAGCGCGTGGAACCTTTGGCCGCTTCGTTGGGATCTGACATTGTCTTGGATGTCGATGTAACAGATGACGACTCGATCGAAGCGGCGTTTGCCAAGTTGTCCCAGACATGGTCTAGTCTTGATTTTCTAGTACATGCCATTGCTTTTTCAGACAAATCCGAATTGTCCGGCCGGTTTCTCAACACCAGCCGCGGTAACTTCAAGCATTCGATGGATATCTCGGTTTACTCTTTCATCGAGGTCGCCCGTCGCGCCTATCCAATGATGAAGACCGATGGTGGCGCCATTATGACCCTAACCTATCAGGGCTCGAGCAGGGTTGTTCCAAACTACAATGTCATGGGTGTCGCCAAGGCTGCGCTGGAGGCGACCACGCGGTATCTGGCCAATGACCTGGGACCCGATCAGATTCGGGTGAATGCGATATCGCCTGGTCCGATGAAAACGCTTGCCGGAGCTGCAATTGGCGGCGCGCGCCGTACGTTTCGCCACACAGAAGAGAACGCGCCAATGCGCGCCAATGCAACGCTGGAAGCGATTGGAGGCACAGCGGTTTACCTTGCCTCCCCGGCAGGCGCATTCACCACGGGCGAAGTAATCCGCGTCGATGGCGGCTATCACGTTCTGGGCATGCCGCAGCCTGAGAA
>JBCCNY010000127.1:0-8274 GCA_039025595.1 Pseudomonadota bacterium
ACGCGCTAACACGATCCTCTTTCTGGCTATCCTCGACGCCGTACTTGCGGTGAACCTATTCCTGCGTGGCGCGCTGGACGGCAGCTCTCTGGCCACCGCTTTGATCCTTGCCGTGCCCTATCTTGTAACGTCACTTGTCGGACAGGCCTTGTTTCGGCCGGGTCTTGAGCGTGTCTACCGCGCAGCCGCCTATGCTGTTATCGCTCTTGCCGTGCTGAGCGGCCTGCCGGTTTGGACATAGCTTTGCGGCGTCTTTTCGCGCTGCAATTCATCGGCTAAAGAGCGGTATGGTCTTGCATGTAAACGATCTTTGCATTGTGCGCGGAGGTGTGCGTCTTCTTGCGGGTCTGAATTTTGGCGTTTCAAAGGGAGAGACGCTGGTCCTGCGAGGGCCAAACGGTATTGGCAAAACCACACTTTTGCGGACACTGGCCGGCCTGCAACAACCGGTGTCAGGGCATCTCGAAATTGCCGAGGGGGAATGTGTCTTTGCCGGGCATGCCGATGGTGTAAAAGCGGCGCTGAGCGTTGCGGAGAACCTGAGCTTCTGGGCGCAAGTCTTTGGATTTAAAGAGATTGATAGAGCGCTTGCCGCTTATCGCCTGACCTCTTTGTCGGATCGGCCTGCAGGATTGTTATCTGCGGGTCAGAAACGCAGGCTGGGGCTGGCCCGCTTGTTGGTCACCGGGCGCGCGATCTGGTTGCTGGATGAGCCGACCGTCTCGCTGGATGTAAAGGCCGTTGACATGTTTGCAGAGGCGACGCGGCTGCATCTCGCCCAAGGTGGGGCCGCGATCATTGCCACCCATATTGATCTGGGCCTGAACCATGCGCGTATTCTCGAGCTCGCGCCCTATCGCGCCACTGCGCCACTGGAAGACCGTTTTAACGAGGCTTTTCAGTGATCGCCTTACTGCAGCG
The DNA here is from genome assembly GCA_039025595.1 of Pseudomonadota bacterium. GTDB lineage: Bacteria > Pseudomonadota > Alphaproteobacteria > Rhodobacterales > Rhodobacteraceae > Roseovarius. The sequence continues at coordinate 922 of JBCCNY010000127.1, forward strand.
TGATATTCGGCTGGCCTTTCGCGCGGGCGGTGGCTTCGGGCTGGCACTGGCCTTCTTTCTGATTGTCATCGTCCTTGTGCCCTTCGCGGTGGGTCCACAAACCGCGCTACTGACCTCGATCGCGCCCGGCATATTGTGGCTCGGCGCCTTGCTGGCCTGCCTGTTGTCGCTCGACCGTATTTTTGCCTTGGACTGGGAAGATGGATCCCTCGATCTGCTCGCCACAAGTCCTTTGCCGCTCGAAGCGGTTGCTGCCGTGAAAGCGCTTGCGCATTGGTTAACCACCTGCGTTCCGCTGGTTTTGGCCGCACCGCTTTTTGCTGTTCTGCTGAACCTGCCAGCGCCCGGTATTCTGCCGCTCGCGCTGTCGTTGCTTCTGGGAACACCGGCGCTGAGCCTTATCGGAGCCTTTGGCGCGGCCCTGACGGTGGGTCTGCGTCGGGGAGGTTTGCTGCTCTCTTTGCTTGTTTTGCCGCTTTATGTCCCCACATTGGTTTTCGGCGCGGATATGGCGCGACGCGGCGCAGAAGGGCAGGACTTCACAACACCCCTTTTGCTGCTGTCGGGGGTTACCTGCGGCACGATTGCGCTTTTGCCTTTCGCGTCGGCTGCTGTATTGAAAGTGAACCTGCGCTGAGAGACGGGAGAGACGCGCGTGGCAAACCTTTGGCAATACGCCAATCCAAAGCGGTTTATCACGGCCACCGATCGGCTGTTGCCATGGCTATGGGTCGGGGCGACCCTGTGTCTGGTGACGGGGCTTGTTTGGGGTTTCTTCTTTACGCCGGACGATTTCCGGCAAGGCTCGACAGTCAAGATCATCTACCTCCACGTACCCTCGGCGCTGATGGCGATCAATGCCTGGCTGATGATGCTGGTAGCCTCGTTGGTCTGGGTGGTCCGTCGCCATCATGTCAGCGCGCTCGCCGCACGAGCCGCCGCGCCTGTTGGGGTCGTTATGACGCTGATCGCACTGGCGACAGGTGCGTTATGGGGGCAGCCGATGTGGGGCACCTGGTGGGTTTGGGACCCGCGACTGACCTCCTTCCTGATCCTGTTTTTGTTCTATCTGGGTTACATCGCCCTGTGGGAAGCAATTGAGGATGATGAAACTGCGGCGGATCTGACCTCCATACTCTGTCTTGTGGGATCGGTTTTCGCTGTTTTGAGCCGGTACGCAGTGCTGTTCTGGAATCAGGGCCTGCATCAGGGCGCGTCTCTTAGTCTCGACAAGGAAGAGAATGTTCACGACGTGTTTTATTACCCGCTATTGGTCTGCATCGCAGGATTTGTTCTGTTGTTTGTGGCCCTTGTTTTCATGCGTACTCAGACAGAGATCCGTGCACGACGCTTGCGCAGTCTTCAGGCGCGCCGTCGTCTGGACGAAATCGCTGGTGAAGAGGCAGGCAAGGAGGGAGCTGCGTAATGCCCGATCTTGGATCCTACGCGATGTCAGTTCTCGCGTCTTACGCCGTGACGCTGACGCTTCTGGTCATCATAGTCGCGTTCAGCGTCTGGCGCTTTCGTCGCGTGCGGGCTGCGCTTGCCGCGATTGAGAGGACGCAGAGCCGCCATGACTAGACGCATTCCCGTTCTCATGGTGTTGCCGCCAGTTGTGTTTGGCTTGCTTGTGGGATTGTTCTTTGCAGGGCTGTACCGGGATAATCCCGAAGCGCTGCCGTCGGCTTTGGCTGGTGCGCCTGCGCCTGTCGTGGCCTTTGAGAGATTGGGGGACAAAGTTCCGCTGACCGATACGCATTTGCGCGACAGCGGCGGTGTGAAACTTGTGAATTTTTGGGCCAGCTGGTGCGGGCCGTGTCGTGCCGAACATCCCAGCCTGACGGCGCTGGCTGAGGAGGGCATAGAAGTGCATGGGGTCAATTACCGGGATGATCCGGACAATGCGCTCGGTTTTCTTGAGGAACTTGGAGATCCATTTTCAGCCATAGGGCGCGATCAGACCGGACGCGGTGCGATCGAGTGGGGCGTGGCAGCCGTGCCCGAGACCTTTGTGCTGGATGCCGACGGGCATATCATATTGCGCTTTGCCGGTCCGATTACCGCGCGCGCGCTTGATCGCGATATCCGTCCCGCCATTGAAAGGGCGTTGGCCCGCTGACCTCTGATGCCACGTTCGGGGCCTCTTTCCCCCAACGGGCGGTCTTGTTATGGGCAGGGTGTTTTCAACCCATGCCGGTCGCGAGGCGGAGGACTATTTGGCTGATCTGATCCCACGGCTGGTATTGCGCAATCTGATCCGTAGTTTTGACGGTCGACGCGTTGTCGATGACGTGTCTTTGACGGTTTGGCCTGGCCAGGTCACGTGCCTGTTGGGACCATCGGGTTGCGGCAAGTCGACCACGTTGCGCATGATCGCCGGGGTCGAGATACCCGAAGCCGGTGAAATCATCGTGGATGGCGAGCCGATCTGGAAAGACGGGCATGATATCCCCCCGGAATTGCGCCAAATCGGCCTGATGTTTCAGGATTTTGCGCTTTTCCCGCATCTCAGTGTCGCAGATAACGTGGCCTTCGGCTTGACCGGAGACGCGATGCAGCGCGCAGCCCGAGTGGACGAGCTGCTGCGCCGTGTCGGACTTATGCGGCACAAGAGCAGCTTTCCCCATGAGCTCTCGGGTGGCGAGCAACAGCGTGTAGCGCTCGCACGGGCCCTTGCGCCCAAGCCACGGATCATGCTGATGGATGAGCCGTTCTCCGGCCTTGACAATCGCTTGCGCGACGGCATTCGCGACGAAACGCTGGAGATCTTGCGCGAAGAGGGAACAGGCGTCCTTCTGGTCACACATGAGCCTCAAGAAGCAATGCGCATGGCGGATGAGATTGCCTTGATGCGTCAGGGCCGGATTATTCAGAAAGGCCCGCCTTACGAGCTATTCACCGCACCAGTTGACCTGGATGCGGTTGCCTTTTTCAGCGATATCAACGTCGTGCGCGCAGAGGTTCAGGGGGGTGTGGCGAACACGGCCTTCGGTGAGTTTGCAAGTCCGGGCCTCAGCGACGGCGCGACGGTGGAAATTGTCGCGCGCCCACAGGACATTGTATTGGAGCTCGATCGAAATGGCAGAGGTCCTCAACCCACCAAAAGCCATGGCACGGCGGTGCGCGGCCGAGTGCGGCGGGCGCGTTTCGTGGGACATGAAAGCCTTGTTGAGTTTGTCATGGACCATGACGGATCGATCTTCAGAGCGACGGTGCCTACTGTTTTTCTTCCCCAACCCGATAGCGTGATGTGGGTATTGATCCGGCGCGACCGCTGCTTTGTTTTTTCCGACCAAATCGGCGAGTAGCGGATCAGCATCAACTTTAAGGTATCACGCGTCTTCGTCTTCGTTGTCTTCTCCCGGGACGACGAGCACGATGTCACCTGCCGCTTCCATGCGGCGGATCGTGTTGACCACTTCGGTCATGGCTGCTTCACCATCCTTTTTTGATACCTTATCAAGATCGGAGATTTCTTCGCGCAAAGCGTCCGCCATACGCCCCGAAATATTGCCCAAAACGAACTCTACGGTGTTGTTGGTCTGCGGGTCCTGTTGCGCGTGGGCGAAAGCTCGGAGCATTGTGTCCCGGTCAAGATCCCGGACGATATTGGGTAGATCCAGTTCACTCACACGATCTGGTACATTCACAAAGGTGAAGATCGCCTTGCGCACTCTCGCGGCGAAACTCTCGTCCTTTTCATCGAGCGAGGTCAGAACATCATCGCGGGTCTCGGCGGTCGAGCAGTTCAGAATTTCGCCCACGCGTTTGTCCGGGCCCTCGGAAAACGCTACATCGGGCACTTCATGGAGTTGCGAGGCGAGCGACAGGCCAATGCGATCCACAGCATCCGGTGTGACAGAGTTGATCTGCGAAATCTCATAGGCGATACGGCGCGCTAAGGCACCAGGCAGTTGGCCGAGCAGCTCTGCGGCCCGCGTGACATCGAGCTTCGACATCAGAACCGCGGCCACCTCGATACTCTCAGATTGGATGATTTCGAGCAGTGCCTCTTTGGGTGCGGCGCAGACCTGTTCCCAAGGCTCGCCAAACTGGCGTACGCCCGCCTCCTTGCGCAACCGGTGCGCAGTCTGCTGACTGATCCGACCGTCGAGGGCTGTCAATGCGCCCGCTACGCCCCGTGGAAAGGTCAAGCCCATGCTTTCCACTTCAGCAGCGAACTCTGCCACCACCTCGCCGAGCGTGGTCCGATCAACAAAGCGCATTGTGCCCATTTGGGTGGTCAGCTTGCGTTGTAACTCATCGGGCAGTTCGTTGATTGGAACATCGGCGCCTTCATTTAGAAGAAACCGCACAATGATCGCGGCCTTTTGAGCACGCGACAAGCCGGAAGGAGGCTGAGAGAGTCCGCCTGGTGGCGCAAGACGAGCAACGGGTTGCTGGGCCATGAAATCCCCACATGTTTCGTTGCCGTGTCTTGCCCGATAAGGGTGAAAAAATGTCTAAGCTCGGTCAGATTTGTTGCGGGCGCCAGCGTGAGAGATCACGGCTCGCCGAACACCCGCGCGAAAATTGTCTCGACATGTTTGGTGTGATAGCCGACGTCAAACTTCTCTTCGATTTCCTCTGGGCTCAGCGCGGCGGTGACGTCAGGATCCGCCAAAAGCTCTGTTTTGAAATCCGATCGGGTCTCCCAGACCTTGAGGGCGTTGCGTTGCACGAGGCTATAGGCATCCTCCCGGCTCACGCCGGCCTGTGTCAGAGCTAAGAGCACCCTCTGGCTCATCACGAGACCGGGAAACTTGTTCATGTTCTCGGTCATATTGTCTGGAAAAATCAGCATCTTGGCGATCACGGATGTCAGTCGCGCCAGCGCAAAATCCAGCGTGATCGTGGCATCGGGGCCAATCATGCGTTCCACCGAGGAATGCGAGATGTCACGCTCATGCCAAAGCGCCACATTTTCCAGCGCGGGCACAACGGCGGCGCGGACCATCCGGGCCAGCCCAGTCAGATTTTCGGTCAGTACGGGGTTTTTCTTATGCGGCATCGCGCTGGAGCCTTTCTGGCCCATCGAGAAGAATTCCGCCCCCTCGAGAACCTCCGTGCGCTGCATATGGCGGATCTCAATGGCAATATTCTCGACCGACGAGGCCACCACGCCCAAGGTTGCGAAGAACGCGGCGTGACGGTCTCGCGGGATTACCTGCGTCGAAATGGGTTCCGGATCTAGCCCCAGCTTGGCACAGACATGCGCCTCGACGGCTGGATCGACATTGGCAAATGTGCCCACCGCACCGGAGATGGCACCTGTTGCGATCTCGTCTCGTGCGGTGCTTAGACGTCGGCGGTTGCGGTCCATCTCTGCGTAGAACCGGGCAAAAGTCAGCCCCATTGTCGTGGGTTCAGCGTGGATGCCGTGGCTGCGTCCGATCCGCACCGTCATCTTATGCTCCATCGCGCGGGTCTTTAGCGCGGCCAAAAGCGCGTCCATGTCCGCGATCAGGATATCAGCGGCGCGGGTGAGTTGAATGTTGAAGCAGGTATCCAGCACGTCTGAACTCGTCATCCCCTGATGCACAAATCGCGCTTCTTCGCTGCCGACATGCTCGGCCAGATGGGTCAGGAAGGCGATCACATCGTGTTTGGTGACCGCCTCGATTTCATCAATGCGGGCCACATCGAATTCGACCTCCTTGGCCTTCCAGACGGCATCAGCATTTTCGCGCGGAATGATGCCCAGATCCGCCATGGCGTCGCAGGCATGCGCCTCGATCTCATACCAGATGCGGAACTTGGTGGCCGGTTCCCAGATCGCTGTCATTTCGGGACGGGAATAGCGGGGGATCATAAGCGCGCCTTTGTGTTTGCTTGGGTGATGCGGGCGGTTTAGACCGTGCCGGGGGCAGCGGCAAGGCGACGGCATCGTGTTTGATAGCCTTTGGGATTTTGAAGGAGAGTGGCGTTTGGAGCGCGAGATCCGGCATAGCAGCGGTGATCGCGCGACATTGAGCGGGAAAGCCGTTCTGACGCGAGAGGAACAGGGGTTGCACTATCATGAAACTGGCACGCTTACGATAGACGGGCAAAATCCCATGCAGGCGGAACGGCGATACATCTGGACTCCAGTGGGTCGCAGGGGTGTTCAAGTTCTCTTCGAGAATGGTCGGGCTTTTCACACGATTTTCCCCGAGAGCCCCCAGTCGCGACATGATTGCGCGCCGGATGTCTATCTCGTTCAGTATGAGTTTGGTGCGTGGCCCGTCTGGCGCAGCCATTGGGATGTGTCCGGCCCGAAGAAAGCCTATAAGATGACGTCATGCTATAGCCGCGTGTCCTGACACAAGAGATTTGCGGCACTCTCACTTCCGTCCAGCCGGTTATGCGTTACGCTGGGCATATGACGGTCATCCTTCACAACGCGGTCCCCTATGACACGTCCCCGCGGCCCTTGCCGGGTATTCGTGGTCTCGACCCGAAAGACTGGCTGCATCGAGATGAGGTGTTCGCCCGGCAAATGGCGTTACGCGAGCACTTGTTGCGTGACTGCTGTAGCGAGGTCGTGGCTTATGAGCCCGGCACGCGCGCGGTTTGCCAGGAGCTGTTGGCCTATGTGCTGGATTGGTTGAAAACCCATGATAACGACTACAGGATTGACGCCGATGCTGTGCAGCGACCCGATGGTGTTTGCGTCCCGTTGGATATGAGCGATCCGCTGGGCACGCTGGGTCGGCTGGTGCAGGAAGACTTCTGTCTGCTCACCCGTGAGGGGGATGAGCATGTGCTGGTCGCTGCCGTGGTTTGCTTTCCGGCAGGTTGGCGCCTTGCAGAAAAGATCGGTCGTCCTCTCATCGCCATTCATGAGCCAGTTGCGAGCTATCTGCCCGTTGTTGCGAAACGCGTTCAACGTCTCTTTGATGCCGTAGCTGAGGGTCAACCCCTTTGGCGCTTTAATGCGCTGTCTTATGCAGGCGGAGAACTATTCCAGCCGAACAAGAAATCGGCGCGCGACGGTGAAACGCCGCCGTTTTTTCGCTCAGAGCGGCAATCCATTTTACGACTGCCCGCTGCGGCGCAAGAGGCCTGCGTGTTTTCGATCCACACATATGTGTGTCGCGCCGCTCAGATGGCTGAGAAAGATAGCGCCCCATAGAATTAGGCCAGGCATTGGCGCGTGTATCAGAATTGTCAGGCAAAGCGCCTGCAGCGTGAGGTCCACCAGCAACGGCCGGCTTTGAGGCGCGCTGGCCTGCGCCGTGCAAAGGCTTGCATTGGGTGGCGCGCGGTTGATATTGGCGGGATGGACGACGTGGGAAGGGCGCTCGGAACACTGTCCGAGCGAGGGGACCAGTACCTGTACCGACGCCGCCATCCAACACCTATTCTGCGCCT
>JBCCNY010000128.1:0-8262 GCA_039025595.1 Pseudomonadota bacterium
AGCGCGGAGAGGTATGATTTCAGAACCATGACCAGCAAGGCTGGCAACAGCGTGAAGCCCACGACCTGCGTATACTCGCCCGCAAGCTCCGCAAGGTCTGGATCTTGACCCAAGGCTCGGAAAATCGGTGCGGCAAAGATCATCAGTGGCAGGGTCAAAAGCCCGAACAAAACCGAAAGCCAGCCGCCCATCCGCGCCACCCGGCGCACGCTCGTTTCATCACCCTTGGCCTGCGCTTCGGCGACAAGTGGCATCACCGCCCAGGCAAAGCCTGATCCGATGATGAAGAGCACGTAGAATAATGTGCCACCCAAGACTTCGGCGGCCAGCGCCTCGACCGAATACCAGCCAAGCATGATAGCATCTGACAACCGAATAGACATCTGTGCCACATGGCTCATCGCCAGTGGCATGCCCAAACGCAGGCAGGCCCGCAAATGTCCACGATATGATAGGGCTGTCACCATGGACCCCGCCTATGCCGAGCCCGCGCCCGCTGCAAGGCGTGCTGGCTTAGGGGCGACAGTCTTAGATCAACGGGGCGCTCATGGCCCCTGCCCGCGCTTACGTCGGTTTCGGGCTGTTACGCGGTCTACTCAGCGCGCGCGGCGGATGTCGGGATGGAGCGATTTGCCCAGAATGTGATCGGTCTTGTGCAGCACATGCTGAGCGGTCGAGACGATTTTTGGATCGGCCCTATGCACCACTTTGCGATCCTTGCCCGGATAGTCGATCGAGCTCAGAAAGTGGCGCATGCAATTCAATCGCGCGCGCTTCTTGTCGTTCGACTTGATCACAGTCCAGGGCGCGTCGGCGGTATCGGTGTAGAAAAACATCGCCTCTTTCGCTTCGGTGTAATCATCCCATTTGGACAGCGATTGCTTGTCGATGGGGCTCAGCTTCCACTGTTTGAGCGGATCGGTGGCCCGGCTGTCGAAGCGGCGCTTCTGTTCATCCTGCGTCACCGAAAACCAATACTTAAATAGCCTGATACCAGAACGCGCGAGCATTCGTTCTACCTGTGGTGTCTGGCGCATGAATTCGAGATATTCGTGCGGCGCGCAAAAGCCCATTACGCGTTCCACACCCGCCCGATTGTACCAGGAGCGATCAAAGAACACCATTTCACCCGCCGTGGGCAAATGCGAGATATACCGCTGGAAAAACCACTGACCGCGCTCGGCATCCGTCGGTTTGTTCAGCGCCACAACACGCGCCAGACGCGGGTTCAGATGCTCGGTATAGCGTTTGATCGTCCCGCCCTTTCCGGCCGCATCGCGCCCCTCAAAGATCAGCACAAATTTTTCGCCAACTTCCTGCGCCCAAAGCTGAACCTTCAGCAACTCAGCCTGAAGTTTGGCCTTCTCACGTTCGTATGCGGCGCGCGGCAACTTCGTCCGATACGGGTACTCTCCGGCTTCAAAAGCGTGTCGAAACGCCGTGACCCGGTCGATTGGGGGCAGAGGCGAAGTGTCTGCGTCAGACGAAATGTCTACATCATGAACATGATCGAGTGTCATTGCGCTTTCCCTTGGCTGCTGGTGCGACACCTAACGCGGATTTACGAGGCTGAGTTGACAAGTATCAATCACCGCAACGCCTGATCGGACCTGTCGCGCTTCCGTGACACGGTATCCCACTTGAACAATCCGTACAGAATTGCACATCTGGCAGGAGGACCGGAGACGCCCATGCCCTATGCCCATTCTGATAAAACAGAGGTCGAGATGACGCCGGCCCTCGCCCATGCCCCTGACTCTGATGTGCGGGCACGGGAAAAGCTCGAAGGGGGCGTGCGGTTCGAGATGGTCACAGATTTTGCCCCGGCGGGCGATCAACCGACCGCAATTGTCGAGCTTTCGGAGGGGATCGGGTCCGGCGAACGCGATCAGGTATTATTGGGGGCCACGGGCACCGGCAAGACCTACACAATGGCCAAGGTGATCGAAGAGACGCAGCGCCCAGCCATCATTCTGGCGCCGAACAAGACGCTGGCGGCGCAGCTCTACGGGGAGTTCAAGGGCTTCTTCCCGAACAACGCTGTCGAGTATTTTGTCAGCTACTACGACTACTACCAGCCCGAAGCCTACGTGCCCCGCTCCGACACCTATATCGAGAAAGAGAGCCAGATTAACGAGCAGATCGACCGCATGCGCCACTCGGCAACGCGCGCACTACTGGAGCGCGACGATGTGATCATCGTTGCCTCTGTCTCTTGCATCTACGGTATCGGCAGCGTGGAAACCTATGGCGCGATGACCCAGGATCTGATGGTCGGATCCGATTATGACCAGCGCGCGATCATGGCGGATCTGGTAGCCCAGCAATATCGCCGAAACGATCAGGCCTTTCAGCGCGGCTCGTTCCGGGTTCGCGGCGATAGTCTGGAGATTTTTCCTGCGCATCTCGAAGACCGGGCATGGAAGTTGAGCTTCTTCGGCGAAGAGCTTGAATCAATTACAGAGTTCGACCCGCTCACGGGTGAAAAAACTGGCACGATGGAGCGGATCCGCGTCTATGCGAATTCGCATTACGTGACGCCGAAACCGACGATGCAGCAGGCGGTCATCAATATCAAGAAAGAGCTGCGGCAGCGGTTGGATCAGCTGGTGGGTGAAGGAAAGCTGCTAGAGGCGCAGCGTCTTGAACAGCGCACGAATTTTGATATCGAGATGCTGGAAGCGACCGGCGTCTGCAACGGGATCGAGAATTATTCCCGCTACCTCACGGGGCGCGCGCCGGGCGAGCCGCCGCCTACGCTTTTTGAGTTCATCCCTGACCATGCGATCGTTTTTGCCGACGAATCTCATGTCAGCGTGCCGCAAATCGGCGGGATGTATCGCGGCGACTACCGGCGGAAATTCACGCTGGCCGAACATGGCTTTCGCCTGCCCTCCTGCATGGACAATCGCCCGCTCAAATTCGAAGAATGGGATGCCATGCGTCCGCAATCGGTCTTTGTCTCGGCCACGCCCGCCGCGTGGGAGATTGAACAATCGGGCGGTGTTTTCACCGAACAGGTGATCCGGCCCACCGGTTTGCTCGACCCGCAGGTGGAAATTCGCCCGATCGATATGCAGGTGGATGATTTACTCGACGAGGTGCGGCGGGTCGCAGAGGACGGGTTCCGTACGCTGGTCACCACGCTCACCAAACGGATGGCCGAAGACCTGACCGAGTATTTGCACGAGCATGGCATCCGTGTGCGTTACATGCATTCTGACATTGACACGATTGAACGTATTGAGATTTTGCGCGACCTGCGCCTCGGCGCATTCGACGTGCTTGTGGGGATCAACCTGTTGCGCGAGGGGTTGGATATCCCCGAATGCGGGCTGGTGGCCATTCTCGATGCGGACAAGGAGGGCTTTCTACGATCCGAAACATCGCTCATCCAGACGATCGGGCGCGCGGCACGAAATGCCGAGGGCCGGGTCATCATGTATGCCGACAAGATCACCGGTTCGATGCAACGCGCCATGCGCGAGACCGACCGCCGGCGCGAGAAACAAGTTGCCTATAATGAGAAACACGGGATCACGCCGGAGACCGTGAAGAAGAATGTCGAGGACATCCTTGCTGGCCTATACAAGGGCGATGTGGACATGAACCGGGTCACCGCCAAGGTCGACAAGTCGGCGGTGGGCGGCAATCTGCAGGCCCATCTCGATGCGCTGCGAACGGATATGCGCAAGGCGGCCGAAAACCTTGAATTCGAAGAGGCGGCGCGTCTTCGTGATGAAATCAAGCGTCTGGAGGCCGTGGATCTCGCCGTCGCCGACGACCCCCTCGCCCGACAATCGGCCGTTGAAGCGGCGTCCGAGGCCGCCATCGCGACCCAGGGCCGCTCCACCGCCGGTCGCCCGGGCCAAAGGGGTGGGGTGAAACGACGTAAGAAAAGATAAGCGCTTTTGGCTTATGGGTGAGAGCGCGATCGAAAACGCCGTAGGTAATACCGCAAGTCGGACAAGTAATGGGTCTGTAAGACACAAACCGGGCGTAAATCACTGTGACCGTGACCCCAAACGGCTGCGCGCTATCTCTTCAGGATGCAAAGGCTTTCCATACTCATTTTCTCGGTGCTTGTTCCATCCATGGCGAGCGCCTGGGAGTTCATGCCAGGACCACCCTGTTTGCTGACGCATGCGCAGTCGGGGGCGGCCATGGCGTTGACCTATGATCCCAGCAAACCGGTTTATACGATCACGGTCACCCGAGACGCGCCCTGGCCGGATGTGGACTTTTTCACAATGCGCTTTGATGGGCCGCAAGGTCGCCAAATCGGGACAGATCGGCATCGGCTGAGCAGCGATAGCCGCTCCCTGAGCGTGGCGGATGTAGGATTTGGCAATGTTCTCGACGGGCTGCAATTCAACGAGCGGACGACAGCCAGGACGGGCAATGCCGAGGTCAGCTTTTCCCTGGCTGATGCGGCGGAACCGGTCGCCAGGTTTCGCGCCTGCTCGGGCAAACCTCCGGTCTCCTAAAGTCGGGAATTTGTCCTATAAATCGCCTTCATCATTGTTACTTTTTTACGAAGATTAATGCCCGACAAAACTTGTCAACTAATTGATTTTGTTTATTTACTTGAAAACTACAGTTTTTAGGTTATATCGATTCTAGGTTCGATGGGCTTGCCAGAATCGCAGGTTACGCCAGCACGCCACGCCAGCCACCTCAGGGTCGCCAGCTTAGCCAGCAAAGCAACCACGCGCGCATCCAGCCAGCCCATCTGAACTGAACCCCCTCATCATCGTTATACGAAGGCAAAGCGCGCGTTTCGTCAACAATGGCACGCGGGCATTGCGAACGAATGTCCGCCACACCGTCTCATGCCAAACGGTGCGACGCGTTGTGCGACGCCCTGCCCGTTCAGCGGACCACATGCACAGAGCAAGCCGCGTGACGCACCACATATTGCGCGGTCGACCCCAAGAGGAGATCCTGCATACCGGGACTGTGGCTTGTGATCACTATGCAATCGGCGGAATGGTCTTTCGACCAATCGGAGATCACACGCCCGGCATGGCCGGCGATCACGGCGGCGGTCGCCCCGGGATGTTTCGACGCCATCAAGCTCATTTCGCTTTCGATCATGCCACGCTGTTCTTTCAGAAACTCCGGCGGCAGATAGGAAAGAGCATAGTTTGGCGGCCTTTCGATCACGTGCAGGAATGTCATGGTGCCACTTTCCGCGCGCAGGATAGTCGCCACATCAATAGCCGTCTGCGGGTCGCGGTCTTCGTCTAATGAAATGGGAATTAAGATGTTGCTATACATGTCTGCCTCTTCCTCCTTCACCTGGACACGTTTTGACTAACACAGGCGCGGGCGCGTCGTTTGCGCTAAATCAGGCGTGCTCTGCCACGTTACTGACCCGCAGTGCCGCCTGTATTGTCAACTGAACCGTCGGCTGTATCGCCGCCCGCATTGATCTGATCGATAATTTCAGTCACATATTCACCGATGATTGGCACAAATTCGATCTGACTCAGCGACCAGATCACGAAGGACAAAAGAACGGTCGCGCCAAGCACGGTGCCCAAACCCACGGCCAGACCGCGTGCAAAACTATAGGCCAGAAGCCGCGGAACAGAGTTGTGGATCCGGATAAAGGATTGCTCGTTCAACTTACTCACTTCGCGGCGCAGCGCCTGAAGTTCATCGCTCAAGGCAGCGGCCTGTCCGCTTGTGTCATGTCTCTCGCCGTCCTTGGCCATCTAACTCCTCTAAGCGGGCAAACAGCGATCCCTCAGGCCGTCCCCTCACCTGCGCGTTTGACTTGGACACCGTTGATTTTCCAGCCCTCCGCGCCTTCGATCATGTCATATTGCAGCTCATAATACACCCCCGACTGGTCCCGGATCAGAACATGCTGGCGAACGGCTTCGCCCGTGGTTTCGGTATCGAGAAACTGCACCTCGGCGGGACGCCAGACCATCGGATAGCCGTTTCGCACCATTTGGCCAAAGCGATCGGCATCTCCAAACATCTGCTTAATCGTCGGGCTGGCATAAGTGAAGGCGGTGTCGAAATCATCCGCCTGGAAGGCCGCGATCTGATCGGAAATCACTTGTTTCACGGCCGCATCATCTGCCGATACAGGCAAAACCTGCAAGAAAAACAGGCTGATCCCTGCGATCGCGCAGCGCAGAAAATGTCTCATGGCAACTCTCCTCTGGGACCAAAAACTAGCCCGTGCGAAGAGCGGCTCAAGCCTAGGTGCGCGCAAATGGCTCGGCTTAAGGCGCGCCTTGAACCAGCCGGCCCGCCTCAAGCCGCACGATCCGGTCCATGCGAGCGGCCAGATCGAGGTTGTGAGTTGCAATGAGAGCGGCCAGGCCGTCCTGGCGCACGAGGTCCGTCAGCGCGGCAAACACCTGATCAGAGGTGGCAGGGTCGAGATTTCCGGTTGGCTCATCTGCGAGCAAGAGATCCGGCGCGTTGGCCAGAGCCCGGCAAAAGGCGACCCGCTGCTGTTCGCCCCCCGACAACGCGCCAGGGCGGTGATCCGCGCGTGCAAGCACACCCACAGCCTCCAGCAATTTGCGCGCCCGCGACTCCGCCTCAGACCACGCAACACCATTGGCAAGCTGCGGCAGGACGATGTTTTCCAGCGCGCTGAATTCCGGCAGGAGATGATGAAACTGATAAACAAAGCCCACGCTTTGACGCCTGATACGGGTCCGCAGCCGGTCGGATTGCCCCGACATATCGATGCCCCCGATCTCGATCCGCCCGGCGTCAGCGGTATCAAGGAGCCCGGCAATATGCAGAAGCGTGGATTTCCCCGCGCCAGAAGGCGCCACAAGCGCCACCAACTCGCCGGGCGCGACGCTCAGGTGAATGTCCGAGAGCACCTCGACCGCGGTGTCGCGACCCGGGTTGTAGGTTTTTTGCACGCCTGCCAGATTTAGCGCCGGCTCACTCATAGCGCAGCGCCTCGACCGGATTCATCCTTGCCGCGCGTCGGGCGGGAAAGATCGTGACAACGAAGCTCAACCCCAGAGACAAGGCCACCGCCGAGAGCACATCGAAAAACTCCAGCTTGGCAGGCAAGGCATAGATGCCGCGAATGGACGGGTCCCACACCCCGCCGCCCATCACGTAATTCACGAAGCTGAACACCGGGTCGATATAAAGCGCGAAAAGACAGCCAAGGATCACACCAGCCAGCGTACCGATCGTTCCGGTGGCCGCCCCGCAGATGAAAAAGACCCGCAGGATCGAGCCCTCGCTCAGCCCCATCGTGCGCAGGATCCCGATATCGCGCCCCTTGTTTTTGACCAACATGATCAAGCCCGAGGTGATGTTCATCGCCGCGATCAGCACGAGGATCGAGAGGATCACGAACATGATGTTGTCCTCGACCTCCAGCGCGCGCAGAAACCCGCCGCTGGCATCCTGCCAGGACCAAAGCTGCACGCGTCCATCGGCCGCCCGCATCAGCGCCTCGGTCAAGTTATCAACCGCTTCGGGCTCTTCGACCATGACTTCCAGTTCGTCCGCCAGACCTTCACGGTTGAAAAAACTCTGCGCCTCGGCAAAGGGCAGATAGACCCGCACCTGATCGATGTCATAGCGGCCGGCGCTGAAAATATAGGTGACATCATAGGCGTTGATCCGGGGTGATTTCCCGAACGCGGTTTGCGCGCCATCCGGAGAGATCAACCGAATGCGGTCGCCCACCGTCACCCCCAAGGTCCGTGCAACGCCCGAGCCCAGCGCGATCCCGCTTTCGTAAGCGTCCAGGTTGCCAAGAGCGGTGCTGGGATCGGCGATACGCTCCAAAGTCTTCAGATCGCCAAGCGCGATACCAAAGACCTGCACACCGGCATTGCGCTGATTGGCAGTGGCCATCACCTGTCCCTTGATGAGCGGCGCGGCGCGCGTCACGCCGGGGACAGCGGCGATGCGCTCGGCCATGGCCTCAAAATCTGCGATCGTGCGATCCACACGGCCTGTCGTCTCGTTCACTGTGCCAATGTTATAGACCGTTACATGCGCATTCGCGCCGAGGATGGTGTCGACAAACTCTGATCGGAACCCTTCGCGCACGGCCAGCGTGGCAATCAGCGCAAAGACGGCCAGCGTGATGCCGATCAGGCTGATCCAGGTCATCGTGCTGACCCCGCCTTCGGCACGTTTTGCACGCAGGTAGCGCCACGCGATCATCCATTCGAAACGCGAAAACGGAGCGGGTCCGGACGTCATGCGCGCATCGCCCGCCACGGCTCAGGCCGACGCGGGATGCTGCGGGAA